>DATBBD010000273.1:0-9908 GCA_036271175.1 Polyangiaceae bacterium
CTGGGAGAAGGTCGTCAAGGTGTGGTTCAAGGTCGCCGACTTCATCAAGGACGAAAAGAACGTCGACGAAGCCGCGAAGATCATGAGCGCGCGCGTCGGTCTCACGCCGGATGCCTACAAGCTGCTCATGGGCGGCACCGCGTTCCAGGACATGGCCGGCGACATTCTTCACTTCAAGAAGGGTGACGGCCTCGACTCGATCTACGGCTCGAGCAAGATCGTCGACGACTTCAACGTGAAGAACGCGGTCTACAAGGCGCCCATGAAATACGAGGAGTACCTCGACCCGAGCCTCGTGGACGACGCAAGCAAGAGCAAGATGTGATGGTTCCACCTTCGAGTGCCGTTCGCGGCGGAGCTCGCACCCGTATATCGGAGAAGCCCCGATGGTTCGCGGTCCGTCGCGACGTGCCCTCGAAGGCGCGCCCTTGGTTCTGGATCAGCGCCTTTCTGATCCCGCTCGCGCTCTGGAGCATCGTCAGTTACGTCCCGTGGATCTGGCACCCCCTCGTTCTCGTGACCGACGTGGGGGACGCGAAGGTGCAGGGGCAATTTTCGTATCTCGAAACCGACCAGCTCGTCGACAAAGCCGACTTCGTCGGACGGAACGCCGAGCTCGCCGCGGCGCACGCGAAGCTCGCGCAAGGGATTCCGTCGAACCCCATTTTCTTACCAGCGCCGCACCAGATCGCGCGCGCGTTCGTCACCGCGTTCCGGACGCCGCCCCAGCTCGCGGGCGATCTCTGGCTCCACCAGAGTTTGCTCCACAGCTGTCAGGTGATTTTCTGGGGATTTTTCTATTCGGCGCTCTTCGGCTTACCGCTCGGCATCTTGTGCGGCACGTTCCCGCCGCTCGCACGGCTCGTCGAGCCGTTCGTCGACTTCGTGCGCTACATGCCGGCGCCGGTGTTCGGGGCGCTCGCCGTCGCCGTGCTGGGGCTCGGCGACGAGCCGAAGATCACCATCATTTTCATCGGCACGTTCTTCCAGATGCTCCTCATCGTTGCGAACACGACGCGCGCGGTGAACGGCGGGCTGCTCGAAGCCGCGCAGACGCTCGGCGCGAGCAATCGGCAGCTCCTCTGGCACGTCGTCGTGCCCGGCGCGATGCCGCAGCTCTATCGCGACATGCGCATTCTCGTCGGCTGGGCCTGGACGTACCTCGTCGTGGCCGAGCTCATCGGTGAAATGTCGGGCATCAGCGCGTTTCTTTACCAACAGCAGCGCTACCGGCACTTCGAGAACGTGTACGCCGGCATCGTCATGATCGGCATCATCGGGCTCGTCACCGATCAAGTCCTCGGCTTCATCGGTCGTTACTTGTTCCCCTGGGAAACCGGAAACCGCCAGCTCTTCCGTTTCTTCGCGAGGATTCGCGGGCGCCGCGCGCCGATCGTCGAAGCGGCGGGACAGCCGAAGCCGGCGCCTTCCACCTGAAAGAAGAACGACCATGGATGACGTCCTCGAGCTACCGAGCTATCTCCATCACACGCCCGAAGTGGCGGCCCAGGTGGCTGCGCTCCGGGCACGGCCCGTCGTTCTGTCGATCGAGAACCTCTGTCGCGAGTTCGACACCGGCAACGGCAAGTTTCGCGCGCTCAACGACGTCTGTCACGACGTGCATGCTCGCGAGCTGACTTGCGTGATCGGGCCGTCCGGGTGCGGAAAGTCGACCCTCATTCGAATCCTCGCCGGGCTCGAGCTCCCGAGCTCGGGCGAGGTCGTCGTGGACGGAGTTCCGGTGCGTGGGCCCGGCGCCGATCGCGGCATGGTGTTTCAGAACTACACGCTCTTCCCGTGGCTCACGGTGAAGAAGAACGTCATGTTCGGCCTAAAAATGAAGGGGATCAGCGGGCGCGAGGCCGAAGCCTCGGCGCAGCATTGGCTCGAGCTCGTCGGGCTCACGCGCTTTGCCGACGCTTACCCGTCGGAGCTCTCCGGCGGCATGAAGCAACGGGTCGCCATCGCTCGGGCGCTCGCGAACGAGCCGCGCATGCTCCTCATGGACGAGCCGTTCGGCGCGCTCGACGCCCAGACCCGCTGCAGCATGCAGGCACATTTGCTGCGCATCTGGGAGAGCGTCGAGGTGACCATCATGTTCATCACGCACGACCTCGAGGAGGCGATTTATCTCGCCGATCGCATCGTGGTGCTCGGGGCGAACCCGGGCCGGATCCTCGAAGTGATCGACGTACCCGTCGCGCGGCCGCGGCATCCGGCGCAATTTCTCTCGGCGCATTTCCTGGCGACCAAGAAGCGGCTCGAAGCGCTCATTTACGATTCAGAGCCCGCCGCGCACGCCGAGGAGTCGCCCGCGGTCGGAGCGAGCGCTCACCAAGCGGCCTGACGCCGTCGCGAGTTCGTCACACGCGACGCCGGGACGTGCTCGGCCGCCGCTCGACGAACCGCTCGACCGCGAACGGCGCTTCTCGCAAAACCGCCGCTGGGGTACACGGTCATTCGTCAGAAACGTCCGAGAAATCTTCGAGGCCGAGAATCGCTCGAGGCCGTAGCCACGGCCGAAAACGACCAGGGCGCCTCGTGCGCCGAAGCGCGACGCCCCCGCGTCGCCCCGGAGAATGGGCATGTCTACGACTGGTGTCGAACGGACCGAGATTGCTCACCGCGAACAGCTGCGAGGGGGGCAGATGTGGTCGCGGGTTCTCAAACGAGGACAGATCCTGAAGCTCACCGACGTCGAGGGCGGCGCGGCCGTCGCGGCGCTGTTCTACAACGCCGACGATTTTCTCGAACGGTACAACATGCCCGACACGCTGAAGGCGCAGCACGTGTCTCGGCTGACGCAAGGCTACGTGCTCTTCTCGGACATGGGGCGCGTCCTCTGCTCGATCGTCGCGGACGATTGCGGCTGGCACGACACGATCACCGGGCACGCCGACGCGCAGCTCACCTTGCACAAGTACGGCAAGGGCACGTATCAGACGCTGCGCAATGCCTCCTACAAGAACACGCACGACAATTTTCTCGTCGAGCTCGGCAAGCACGGCATGGGAAAGCGAGACATCGTCGCCAACGTGAACTTCTTCGTGAAGGTGCAGGTCGATCTTTCCGGCAAGATCTCGTGGGTACCCGACAATTCGAAGGCAGGCGACTCGGTGTCGCTTCGCGCCGAGCTGAATACGCTCGTCGTGCTCTCGAACACTCCGCACCCGCTCGACCCGCAGCGGACCTACGGCCCCCGGCCCGTCGACGTGACGATCACCACCGGGCCGCCGGTGCTCGCGGCCGACGAGTGTCGTAAAAAGCGCCCCGAAAACGTGCGCGGTTTCGAGCTGACCGAAGACTATTTCGTCTAGCGGAACGAGGGGATGATGAGTGCGTCGAGAATCAGGCCCGCCGCGCGCGGGCGACGAGCCCGTGTCGAGGCCGGATCATGACGTTGCTCGACAGCACGCTTCGCGAGGACGCGGCGATCTTCGACGAGATCGTCGACTCGGGTCTCGGCTTCACGACGATCGTGATGCAGGGGCAAATTCTCCGGATCGTCGACGTCGAAGGGAACCAGGCCGTCGACACGCTGTTCTACAACGCGCACGACGCACTCGAGCGCTACAGCGCCGTCGATACCGTGCGCGAACAGGGGAACATCTATCTCTCGACGGGGACGCCGCTTCTCTCCACGGAGCGGCGTACGATGCTCACCATCGTGGCGGACACCTGCGGGCGCCACGACACCCTCGGCGGCGCGTGCGCCGCCGAGTCGAACCAGGTCCGCTATGCGCTCGACAAGAAATACATGCACAGCTGCCGCGACAGCTTCCTGCTCGTGCTGGCCACCCAGTGCGCACACATGGGCAAGCGCGACATCACCGCGAACATCAACTTTTTCATGAACGTCCCGGTCACGCCGGAGGGCGGCCTCGAGTTCGACGATGGCGTCTCGGGCCCAGGACGCTACGTCGAGATGCGCGCGGAAATGGACGTGCGGGTGCTCATCTCGAACTGCCCGCAGCTGAACAATCCCTGCAACGCCTATAATCCGACGCCGATCCGGCTCTTGGTGTGGAACCCGATCTCGGGTTCTTGAGCTCCGCCGCGCGCATGTTCCGCAAAGTCCTCATTGCCAATCGCGGCGAGATCGCTTGCCGCGTCATCCGTACCCTCCGGCGCATGGGCGTCGGGTCCGTCGCCGTTTGCTCGGAAGCCGACGGCCGATCGCTCCACGTGACGACGGCCGACGAAGCGATCGGCGTGGGTCCTGCGCCGGCGGGTGAGAGCTATCTGAATACCGCGAACATCCTCCGCGCCGCGCTCGACTCGGGGGCGGAAGCGATCCACCCGGGCTACGGCTTCTTGAGCGAAAACGCCGAGTTCGCCGAGACCGTCGAAGCGAACGGCATCGCGTTCATCGGTCCGACTCCGGAGCAGATCCGGAAATTCGGTTTGAAGCACACGGCGCGCGAGATCGCTCAGGCGTCGAACGTCCCGCTCTTGCCCGGCACCGGCATCCTCGCCGACGTCGCGGAAGCCAAGGTCGCTGCGGCGCGCATCGGCTACCCGGTGATGTTGAAGAGCACCGCGGGCGGCGGCGGCATCGGGCTTCGCTTGTGCACCGACGAAGAGTCTCTCGATCGCGCGTTCGAAGCCGTGGCTCGGCTCGGCGCGAGCCACTTCAAGAACGCCGGCGCATTCCTCGAAAAATACGTCGCGCGGGCGCGTCACATCGAGGTTCAAGTCTTCGGCGACGGCAACGGACGCGTGGTCGGCATCGGCGAGCGCGACTGTTCGGCGCAGCGGAGAAACCAGAAGGTCGTCGAAGAGACGCCCGCGCCGAACCTCGATCGCCGTCGCGCCGACGAGCTCGCGGGCGCCGCGGTTCGCCTCATGCAGGCCGTGAACTACCGGTCGGCGGGCACCGTGGAGTTCATCGTCGACGCCGAGACGTCGGATTTCTACTTCCTCGAAGTGAACACGCGTCTCCAGGTCGAGCATTGCGTCACCGAAGAGGTACGCGGGGTCGACCTCGTCGAGTGGATGGTGCGCACCGCCGCTAAAGAGCCGCCCGCGTTCTTCGACGCCCTGTCACCGGCGCCCAAAGGTCACTCCATCGAAGTGCGCGTCTACGCCGAGGACGCGGCGAAAAATTACCAGCCGAGCTCGGGTTTACTCACCGACGTGAGCTTTCCGAACAACGTCCGGACCGAGACGTGGATCGAGAGCGGCATCGAAGTAACTCCGTTCTACGACCCGTTGCTCGCGAAGATCGTCGTGTGGGGCGACACGCGGAACGCCGCGATCGCCGAGCTTACGCAGGCGCTCGACGCGACGCGGATCTCGGGCATCGAGACGAACCTCGACTACCTCCGCACGATCGCGCGGTCCGACGTGTTCACCTCGGGCACCGTCACGACGGCGTTCCTCGGCACGCTCGACTACGCGGCGCGCGGCATCGACGTGCTCGCGCCGGGCACGCAATCGACGATTCAAGACTACCCGGGCCGAGTTGGGTACTGGGCCGTCGGCATTCCGCCGTCGGGGCCGATGGACGCGCTCGCGCTTCGACTCGGCAATCGCGTGCTCGGCAACGCCGAAGGCGCGCCCGCGCTCGAGATGACGATGACCGGCGCGACGCTCAGGTTTCGCACCCCCATGACGGTCGCCCTTGCCGGCGCGCCGATGGAAGTGACTCTCGACGGCGCTCACGTCCCGTTCTGGGTGCCGATCCCGGTGCAGGGCGGTCAGACGCTCGCGATCGGCGCGATTCAGGACGCGGGCCTTCGCGCCTACCTTTGCGTCGCGGGCGGCTTCGACGTCCCCGCGTACCTCGGAAGCCGCGCGACGTTCGCGCTCGGCGGCTTCGGCGGGCACGCCGGGCGCGCGCTGAAAACGGGCGACGTCCTTCACCTCGCCGGAAGTGACGCATCCATGCCGTCGCGCGCGGCGCGCGCGCTGCCCGCCGACCTCCTTCCCGTTTACGCGCGGCACTGGGACATCGGCGTGCTCGAGGGGCCACACGCGGCGCCCGATTTCTTCGCCGAGGAGTTCATTCAGAGCTTTTACGATGTCAATTGGAAGGTCCACTACAACTCGGCGCGCACGGGCGTGCGCTTGGTCGGACCGAAACCAATCTGGGTCCGTGAAGACGGCGGCGAAGCCGGTCTTCATCCGTCGAACATCCACGACACGGCGTACGCGATCGGCGCGGTCGATTTCACCGGTGACATGCCGATCATTCTCGGCCCGGACGGCCCGAGCCTCGGCGGTTTCGTCTGTCCGGTGACCATCGTCTCGGCCGAGCTCTGGAAGATGGGCCAGCTCAAGCCCGGGGACACGGTGCGATTCCGTCCGTGGTCGCCCGAAGCGGCGACGGAGCTCGAGCACCGGGTCGACCGCGAAATCGCCGCTCTCGTGAAGGAGCCGGGCACGGCGCCGCAGATCGTGCGGGCGCCGGCGATCCTCGCCGAGGTTCCCGCCACCGGCGACAAGGTCAAGGTCGCGTATCGTCGTTCGGGCGACCGACACTTGCTCGTCGAGTACGGCCCGATGGTGCTCGACCTGAAGCTCCGCGTGCGCGTGCATCTCTTGATGCAGTGGCTCGAGGGCCGCCGCGTACCGGGCATCGTCGATCTGACGCCGGGGATACGCTCGCTTCAGATCCACTACGACGATCGACGGCTCCCGCTCTCGAAACTGCGCGCCGTGCTCGAAGAGGCGGAAGCGTCCATCGGTTCGCTCGGCGACGTGACGGTGCCGTCGCGGGTCGTCCGGATGCCGCTCTCGTGGGACGATCCGCAAACGCGTCTCGCCATCGAAAAGTATGTACAGTCGGTGCGCCCCGACGCGCCGTGGGCGCCGAGCAACATCGAGTTTATCCGGCGGATCAACGGCCTCGACAGCATCGACGACGTTCGGAAGATCGTGTTCGACGCGAGCTACCTCGTGCTCGGCCTGGGCGACGTTTACCTCGGCGCGCCCGTCGCGACGCCGGTCGATCCGCGTCACCGCCTGGTCACGACCAAGTACAACCCGGCCCGCACCTGGACGCCCGAGAACGCAGTCGGCATCGGCGGCGCTTACCTCTGCATCTACGGAATGGAGGGCCCCGGCGGGTATCAGTTCGTCGGGCGCACGCTCCAGGTTTACAACCGCTTCAAGCAGACGGCGTCGTTCGGCGACGGCAAACCGTGGCTCCTCCGGTTCTTCGACCGCATCCAGTTCTACCCGGTCGAGGCCAAGGAGCTCCTCGAGCTCCGCGAAGCCTTCATCGCCGGGCGCTTCGACGTCGAGATCACCGACGGTACGTTCGACTTCGGCGCCTACGAACGGCTCTTGGTCGAAAATAGGGAAAGCATCCTCGCTTTCAAAACCCGGCAGCAGCGCGCCTTCGATGAAGAGCGCGAGCGATGGATAAAAGCCGGTCAGCTCCAGTTCTCGTCCGAGACCGACGCGGACGAAGGGACGTCGAACGGCGTCGTGTCGCTCCCCGAAGGTGCGACCCTCGTCGAGAGCCACGTCTCCGGCAGCATCTGGAAGATCCTCGTCGAGCCCGGGGCCCAGGTCACCGCGGGGACCCCGCTCGTCATCGTGGAATCGATGAAAATGGAGGTCACGGTCGAGGCGCCGAAGAACGCGCGCGTCCTCGACGTCGTGTGCCGTCAGGGTAAACCTATCGGCGCCGGCGACCCTCTCGTCATCCTCACGACCAGCGACGTATGAGCCTCGACGTGGATCTTCAGCTCGGTGAACTCGAACGGCGTTACGCGGCGGATCCGTCCGCAGCCTTGTCCGTGCTCCGCGCGGTGCACGACCGAATGCAAAAGGGGCCGCCGGAAGTATGGATCCATCGTCGCCCGCTCGCCGACCTCGAGCGCGACCTCGAACGGGCCGTCGCGCGACTCGCTCAGGGCGAGAAGCTTCCGCTCTTCGGCGTTCCCTTCGCGGTGAAGGACAACATCGACGTTGCGGGGATCCCGACGACGGCGGCTTGTCCCGCGTTTTCGTACACGCCGACCGTGTCGGCGTCGGCGGTCGAACGACTGGTTCGAGCTGGCGCCATCGTGCTCGGCAAGACGAACCTCGATCAGTTCGCGACCGGTCTGGTCGGCGTGCGCTCGCCTTACGGCGCAGTTCCGAACGCGTTCGATCCGCGGTTCATCTCCGGTGGCTCGAGCTCCGGTTCGGCGATCGCCGTGGCGTCGGGCGTGGCGAGCTTCTCGCTCGGCACCGACACCGCGGGGTCGGGCCGCGTGCCGGCGGCCCTGAACAACATCGTCGGGCTCAAGCCGACGTGCGGGCTCGTGAGCACGCGCGGCGTCGTGCCGGCGTGTCGCACCCTCGACTGCGTCTCGGTGTTTGCCGGGAACGCCGGTGACGCCGCTCGCGTTCTCGACGTGTGCGCAGGGTTCGACCCCGCGGACATTTTCTCCCGCGACGCCCGCGCGTTCCGTCGCGTTTCGCTCCCCGCAACGCCGCGCCTCGGCGTGCCGAGCGCGTCGGCGCTCGAGTTTTTCGGCGACAGCGACGCGGCGGCTCTGTTCTCGCGCGCCGCGTCGCGCTTCGAGCGTCTCGGCGCGACCATCGTCGAGATCGATCTGGCGCCGTTTCAAAGCGTCGCCGAGCTACTCTATGGAAGCGCCTTCGTCTCCGAGCGCCTGGTCGCGCCGGGCCGTCTCCTCGCGGAGCACCCCGAAGCGTTGCATCCCGTGCTCCGGCGCATCCTCGAAGGCGCCGTCGCGTATCGCGGCGTCGACGCGTTCCTTGCGAATTATCGGCTCGCCGAGCTCCGTCGCGTCGCCGACGCGGAATGGAAGAAGATGGACGCGCTCCTCTTGCCGACGACGCCGACGACGTACCGTATCGAGGACGTCGAGCGCGACCCGATCGAGCTGAATCGCCGGCTCGGCTACTACACCAATTTCGTCAATTTGCTCGATCTCACCGGCGTCGCGGTTCCCGCGGGCTTTCGCGCGGACGGCCAGCCGCTCGGCGTCACGGTGCTCGCACCCGCCTTCAGCGATCATGCGCTGCTCGAGCTCGCGAGTCGGTTCCACGCGAGCGAGCCATCGAAGGTCGGCGCGACGGCGATCGACGTGTCGACGTCTCCGTTGTCGTCGTCCGCGAGCTCGCGGATCGAAGTTGCGCGGATCGAAGTTGCGGTAGTCGGCGCGCATCTCCAAGGCGAGCCGCTCAATCATCAACTGACGAGTCGCGGCGGCACGCTCGTCAAAGCGTGTCGAACCGCAAAGCCGTATCGCCTGTACGCACTTGCCGGCACCGTGCCCCCGAAGCCCGGACTCGTGTTCGAGGCGAACTTCGACGGGCCGGGAATCGACATCGAAGTGTGGGCGCTCGACGTCGCGTCGTTCGGTAGCTTCGTCGACGAAGTCGGTCGTCCGCTTGCGATCGGATCACTCGCGCTCGACGACGGATCGACGGTGAAGGGGTTCGTGTGCGAGCCCTACGCCGTTGTAGGTGCGACCGAGATCACCGCTTTCGGTGGCTGGCGCGCGTACCGTCGCAGTCTGTCTTAGTCCGTACCCTCGATGAGTCGGCCCGACACGATCCCGTCCCCATCCGGCCGGCCGGTTCTGCGAAAGAAACCCTCCAAAGGGCCCAAGTGGGTAAAGCCTGACGCACCGAACGGCCCGATCCGGCAAACCTTTTTGCCTGTCGCTGACGCGATCTGGCACACGTCGCACAGCCGAAACATTTGAGAAACAGGCGCTGCGCACACTCCGGGTCGCGAGCGATCGCACCCAAGAAAAAGCCGTAGCGCGTTCGCGGGCGGCAGGAGTGAACGACCAAATGAAAGCATTAAGACTTCACCTAGGGCTTTCGCTGGCGGCTGCCGGCGCGCTCACCCCAACGTTTGCGTTCGCGCAAACGACTGCTCCGATCCCGGCGCCTGCGCCGCCGGCCGCTGCCGCTCCCGCTGCGCCGCCTGCGGC
>DATBBD010000274.1:0-4624 GCA_036271175.1 Polyangiaceae bacterium
GGCGTGGTGAACGTCTTGTGCAGGTTGTATTGCATCACGTCGACGCCGGCATCGCCGGGCCGCGCTCGGCCGAGGACCGCGTTCATGTTCGCGCCGTCGCCGTACACTAGGCCGCCGCGGGCGTGCACGATCTGGCAGAGCTTCGGCAGCGCGCGCTCGTAGAGCCCGAGCGTGTTCGGATTGGTGATCATGAACCCGGCGACCTCGCCACCGGCTTGCTCGATGGCGTGCAGCAACGCCGCCGGATCGACCACGCCGCTCTGTGCCGGAACCGGCACCGTCTCGAAGCCGTTCAAGGCGCAGCTCGCCGGATTGGTTCCGTGCGCGCTATCGGGGATGAACACTTTCTTCGGCGAACGGCCCTGCGACTCGTGATACGCGCGGATCATCATGAGCCCGGTGAGCTCGCCCTGAGCGCCCGCGGCTGGCTGCAGGTTCACCGCGTCCATGCCGGCGATCTCGGCGAGGAGCTCTTGCAGATCGACCATGAGCCCGAGCGCGCCCTGACAGAGGTGCGGGGGCGCGAGCGGGTGCAGGAGCTGGAACCCTTCGAGACGCGCCGCCCACTCGTTCACCTTCGGGTTGAACTTCATGGTGCAGGACCCGAGCGGGTAAAACTGCGTGTCGATCGAGTAATTCCACTGACTCAAGCGGACGAAGTGCCGAACCGTCTCGGGTTCACTCACCTCCGGCAAGGCGGCTGGGATTTTGCGCGCGAAGCGGCCGAGTGCCGTCGCGGGGTCGACCTCGGGCACGTCGAACGGTGCGAGCGACGCACCGGTCCTTCCGGGTGCGCCGCGTTCGAAGATGGTCGGCTCGGTGAACTGAATGCCGCGATTGTCTTCGGGAGACACGCTCAGTTCCACCCGTCGTCGGTCTTCTTGTCGTCGCCGCCGCCGCCACTCTTCTTGCGCTTGTCGCTGTCCCAATCGCCATTGCCTTCGAGCCGTTGCGTCTCGTCAGGCACCACCGAATCCGGATCGGGCTTGGCGTTCCTCTGCTTCACCGCGTCCCAGGAGACGCCGTAATCGGTCGTTCCGAGACCCCATTCGCCGTGGATCTCGTCGTTCACGTGCTCCCCCGGCGGGCGCACGAACTTGAAATAGCCCCTGCCCGTCTTCATCGCCGAAGGACCGACCATGCCGATGGTCGTTTCTTTCCACTCGAAGGTGAAGAGATCGCCGGTGACGTTGCCGCTCAGCTCGCCCCACTTGTCGCCGGCGGCCGTGCGCCACTTGCCGCTGGCAGTGGCGCCATCCTTGATGAGATGGAGATTGCCGTACGTCGGGCTGAAGTAGACACCGCTCCACTCCGCGCCTTCCGGCATGTCGCTCGGTTTCGGCAGCACGTGAGGCGGCGGTCCGCCGCCTCCGCAGGAAACGACCCCCGGTAGCGGGGCCAGCAAACTCACGAACAAGCCCAATCGAACGATGCTCTGGGTCACCGGCATGCGGGCGACCTTACCACGGCAATCCGGGTCGCAAGCAGGCGTCCGCGCGTGAGGCGTTTCACTCTCGCGGAACACTTCCGGTCAACACGGCGTCCACGACGCGCGCCGGCACCTCGAGGCGATGGTCGACGACGAAGAGCGGCGCGCCGTCGTAGGTTTCGCCCAGTTTGGTCGCGCATTTCGACGAGGTGAGCCAGGCGTCGACGCGGCGCCCGCGCGATCCCGCGGGGTGCGGCACGGCGTGATCGGAAAAGAGGCGGGTCTCGACGGGTTCGATCCCGCGTGCGCGGAGCGAACGAACGATGCGCCCGGGGCGCGCGACGGCGAGGACCAGCCCGAGACGCATTTCTCGAAGCGAGGCGAGCGTGAGCGTCCGCCCCGCGCCGTTCGACGCCCCGGCGATCCGGCTCTCGAGCCGCCACGGCGAATCGTCGTCCCGCGGCGTCTCGACCGCGGCGTCGAACACCGAAACGACGACGTCCGCGGCCGCTTCGAGCGCGCGCGCCGATGCGCGGAGATCGCCTCGCGGCGGACAGCTCCCGAGGCTCCACGGTTCGTGCGCGTCGACGACGAGGATCGACAGCGCGAGCCGTTCCGGGGTCGTCTGGAGCAGCCCATCGACGAGCACGAGCGGCGAGCACGTCGCGGCGAGCGCGAGCACGTCGCAGCGCCGCGCGCCGGTGAACACGTCGACCGCGTTTCTCCCCGGAGCGAAGCGGCCGCTCCGGCAGAAAGAAGAATCCGCTGCAGCGCCACGCTCGCCCAGCGCCATCGCCAAGAGCAGAGCATCGTCGCCGACGTCGTCTGGGCGATCGGACGGCGAAACGCGACGCGCCTCACCCGGTTTCGAGAACGCCACGCGACGGCGCGCGCCGTATCCGTGCGCGACGACCGCGACGCTTTCACCGCGGTCCGCGATGGCGCGGGCGAGCGCGACGACGAGCGGCGTCTTGTACGAACCGCCGAGAGTCGGCCCGCCGACGCCGACCACGCGAATGCCGCCGGGAAGCGCGACGGGGCGCGACGGCTCTGCCAGGCCGGCCCACACCCGCGACAGCCGGTCAGCGACGGGCGAGCGCCACGCGCCGCTCTCGAGCGCGTGTGCGATCAGAAACCGTGCCCCGGAACCGATCACGCGGAACGGAGCGCCTCGCCGAGCGCGTCGCCGATCGTGGCGGCGGCCCGGTCGTCCGCGGGCCACGGCACGCGCACGTCGCGGAACCGTGCGCGAGTGCCGTCGGGTTCGGCGAGCATTGCGCGGAGCCACAAAGACGAACCCTCTCGGATGCCGTACGCGGCGACCGGCACCTGGCAACTACCATCGACGGCTTTCATCACGCCGCGTTCCGCCGCGACCGCGCGCGCGGTGTCGTCGTGCGTGAGACGCCCGAGGAGCGCCTTCGTCTCGGCGTCGCCCTCGCGGCACTCGATCGCGAGCGCCCCCTGCCCGATCGCCGGCAAGCATTTCGTCGGGTCGAGCACCTCGGTGACCCGCGCTTCGAGACCGAGCCGCCGGAGACCGGCGTGGGCGAGGACGATGGCGTCGACCGCGCCCTCGGCGACGCGCCGCAGACGCGTGTCGACGTTGCCGCGAATCGGCACGTAGTCGAGGTCGGGGCGCGCCGCGCGGAGCATCGTCATACGCCGCAGCGACGAGGTGCCGACTCGCGCGCCGGGTGGCAACGCGTCGAACGAGACGCCGGAACCCGAGACGAAGACGTCTCTCGGATCTTCGCGTTCGGGAATGCAAGCGATGACGAGCCCGGGCGCGAGCTCCGCCGGAACGTCCTTCAGCGAATGCACCGCGAGGTGCGCACGACCGTCGAGGAGCGCTTCCTCGATCTCCTTGATGAAGAGCCCCTTGCCGCCGATCTCGGACAAGGGGCGGTCCTGGATCCGGTCTCCGGTGGTGGTGACGTGCAACTCTTCCGTGGACACGCCCGTCGCTCGCGACAGATCGGCGAGAAAACGGCGCGACTGGGCGAGCGCGAGCTGACTCTTGCGAGTCGCGGCGACGAGAACGCGGTTCACGACGAGAAGAGAGCACGAAGCGGGCGCTTCGTCAGCCGTGTCGCGCGAATCCTCGACGAACCGGGTCGACGGGATCGATTCCGTCGCCGGGTTCCGGGCCTTCCGCCTCGGCATCGGAGCCGGCGTTCGGCGCCAGTGCCGCCTCGTTTTGTTCGCGCGTCTCGGCGAGCCCGAGCCGCGTCGGCCGGGCGTCGCTCTTCAGCGGGATCTCGGCGGGGTCGAGCTCGAACATGTCGCGAAGCAGCGCCGTCGCCAGCTCGAGCTCCACGCGCGACGACTGGTCCGTCGCGAGCCGCCGGAGCCGCGCCGTCATCGGGTGGAGCATCTTGTTCAAGGACGCTTCGACCATGACCGTGAGCGCGTCGCGATCGGTCGCGCCGAGGTGGCGGAGCTTTCCCGATAGGCTGCGCTCGATTTCGCCTTGAAGCACCGATCGGAACCGCTCGCGCAATGACACGATCATCGGCGTGACTTGTTCGCCGTCCGCCCAGCGACCGAGGCTCTCCGTCTCTTCGGTGACGATCTCCTCGGCGCGCTCCGCCTCCTTGCGGCGGCTTTCGAGCGATTTGGCCACAACGGTGGACAGATCGTCGACGTTGTAGAGGAACACGCCGTCGAGCGAGTTGACGCCGGGATCGACGTCGCGCGGGACGGCGAGATCGATGAAGAACAAGCTCCGACCGCGGCGCGCCCGCCGCACCTTCGCGACCTGGGCCGCGTCCACCACGAACCCCGGCGCGCTCGTCGTCGTGATGACGACGTCGGCGTCGATCAATGTCTGCGGGAGATCGGCGAAGGTGCGTGGCTCGCCCTGCATTTCGCCGGCGATCTGGGCGACGCGCTCCGGATTTCTTCCGACGACGAGGAGGCGCGACCCGGCTTGCCGGAGGAGGCGCGCGACGGTTTCCCCCATTTCGCCCGAACCGATGAGCGCCGCGGTGTGCTTCTTCAGATCGCCGAAAATCTGCCGCGCAAGGTCGACGGCGACGCTCGGCACGGACACCTGACCCGACCCGATATTCGTCTCGGAACGGACTCGCTTGGCCGACTTGAGCGCACGCGGCACCACGCGATTGAGCACCGTGCCGACCGTCCCGACGTCGCGCGCGAGATCGTAGGCGTCCTTCAGCTGGCCCAGGATCT
>DATBBD010000275.1:0-22703 GCA_036271175.1 Polyangiaceae bacterium
AACCAGGTGCCCGCGCGAATGCCGAGCTTGTCCTGGATCACGTTGTACTGGCCGCCAAGCCGTAGACCGAACGAGTTCATGTACCCGTTGTACTTGTCGGCGTTGGGCGGCACATATCCGGCAGGCTTAACCTTCGAGATACCCTGACCATAGTTCGGACTCGTTGGGTCATCTACCTGTGCGAATCGGACCGTGATGGTATTGGCGTCCGCGTTCAGCGCGTAGCTGCCGTCGAGCTCGATGTCGAACACCTCGTTGTGGAGCGGATCGACCTTGGGAAAGCCCGCTTTCGGTGTCGGTGTCGAATTTTCATGCCACTCGGTCTTTTCACTTCGCGGCACGTGGAACCGGATGCCGACGCGCACTTCCGGTGGGAAGGGAAACCGGAAGTCTTTGAACGTGTGGTTCGCGTCGTGGTCGCTGAAATTGTTGACCTCCGCGGTTCCACCCTTGCACTTATCAGGCTGGCCAATGGGCGTCGCCTGGCAGGTGGGATTAAAACCTGATCCGTTGGTATTGTAGGGAGGGACCGTGGTTTGAAGCGTGCCCTGCGTGGTGTGCGCGTCGCTGATCCAACGACCCCAGGCGGCGACGTCGAGCTGCTTCAGCGGCGACCAGTGAATCGACAGGATCGCCCCGGGAACAAAGAGGTCCCTCGTGCGCAGGGTCGACAACGAATCGTTATTGTAGTTATCTTTTTGACCGCCGTTCGGCTGAGTCGAGTCGATGGCCCCCTGCTGCTGGATGCCGGCGACGGACGTGTTGAATACATCGATCCCGGCGATGAACGCGGCGCCCACGCGGAAGTTCGGCAGGACCTCGTAGCCCACGCCGAACGTCGGGAAGAGGATGGTCGAGAGCTGATTCAGCGACTGGAAGCGATACGATGCCGGAATGCTGACGAACTTGCCTGATAGTTTGTTGTACCCCGGCGAGGTCGGCGGTAAGTCGCCGTCCGTGTTGCCATAGACGTTGGGCGGCACGATCGCAAAGCCGAGACCAAGTTTCTTCGACGCGCGCCAGGCGATGGAAATCGACGGGATGGTCGCGGGAAACGACGCCTTCGAGTTGCACGCGGGGAGGTAAATCAGGTTTCCAGCGCCGTCCGCCGTCTCTGGCGTCCGGCCCGGACCTTCGCGCGTGTAGCAGACCTTGTCGAAGTTGAGCTGCTGCTCGATGCTGAAGCCGCTGCCCTGGATCGCGAGCGCGGCAGGGTTGTAGTGCGCTGCGATGGGCTCGTTCGCGAGGGCGAGCCACGCGCCGCCGCGGGAGAATGCGGCGCTGCCGTTGTCGGGGTACTCGAGCGGGTTCGACGCGAGCGCGCCGGAGGCGACGAGCAGCGCCGCGCTGCCGAAGGCCGCGGCGAGAAAGGCGCTGGTTCGCTGGGTTCTCATGCGCCTGACTTTCAAAACACGTCCACCATGTACGCTACGAGGATTTGTACTGGCAGGCGGAAGGCCTGGGTCCCGAAGAGATTCTTATCCTTGGTTCCGGCCGTCGTGTAGACGCGGACGAGGAGCGTGTCGGAGTTGGCGACCCAGTTCGGTCGCATGCCGGCGAGAAAGCCGTACTGAAACTCGAACTCGTGCTTCACGACGCAGGGCAGGCCCGCGACGACCCCGGGCTGGCAGGAGCTGCCAGGGGGTAGATACAAGCCGGCCGGGCCACCCGCCCCTTCAGGCGAGAACGCCGTATTCCCCGTGTCGATCCGGTTGCGCGGCACGTACATGGCCCGCACCGCCGGACCGATGAACCCGGTGTTGCGCTCGCGGAGGAGCGCGTACGCCTCCCAGCGGGCGTTCCAGCCGCCGTTCAGGACGGTGCCGTTCTCCCAGTCGAAGCTCTCGTTCGGGCGCGCGTCGTGGCGCACCGCGAGCGTGGACACGCCCATGAAGTGGTTGCCGGGCCAGAGGAAGCCCCAGCGGAACTCGTAGAACGGCCAGGCCTTGTGCTGCTGATCGTCGTTCGCGTCTTTTTGAGCGCGCGCGTCGAGCGTGAGGTCGGTGAAGCTTCGCGAGGCCTGCGTGAGCGCCGGCTCGTCCGTGGTGGCCTGACCGGCAAAGTCGGTCCCCGTCTTCGGGTCGGGACGAAACTGCAGGACGTGCCACTCGTTATGGTAACCGACGCTCGCGCCGAAGTTCATCAAGAAGAAGCGGACGTCGGCGTTGGCGCTCACTTCGGCGAAAGGAACCGCGACCGTGCCGATGAGCTGCGTGCGCAGCTCGCTCATGTCTTTTTCGATCTTGAACCGATGATCGTAGATCGCGCGGAAGCCCGGGCCGACGAACGGCATGAGCGTCAGGTGCGGACCTGGATCTTGCGGATTCAAGAAGTCATCCGTCGGCGGATGCGCCTGCGCTTCGAGGCCCACCGAAAGGAGACCCCCACATACCGCGACCGCCAGAAACGCCTTACCGATTCTCATTAACGATGCTCGGGCAGATCGAATCCCTCGGGCGACTGCTACCTACGATCCCTCATAGAAAAAGGCCCGCCACGAGTAACCGGAGGGCGTTTGAGTGTCAACAAGAAGCGTCGAACGTGCTTCCGGCAGCGCGGCGCGCGATCGATGTCGGAGTCGCTTTCTCTAGCCCAGGAAGACTCGCGTGACGTTGAACCGCGCTTCTCTAGGGGCGACGACATGGGCGATGCGCGGCAATGCGACGCCGCTCGGGGTGGCGCCGAGGTCGACCTCGCGCGGCGACGGGAGAGGACGGCCGTTGCGATCCGTCACCAAGCGCACGATGGGGCGGTCGAAAGCGTCGGGATTCTTCGACGGACCGACGACGACGCCCCATTCGCCCGTGTCGAACTCGATGACGCTGCCCGTCGGGACGAGCCCCAAGGCGTTCACCAGGAGCTTCAGGAGCACCGGATCGACGTTCTCTCGGCGACCGAGCGCCTGCAATGCGTCGAGCGGCGACTTGGGAGCGACGGCCGCGTCGCGCGGAGCGAGCTCGTCGATGAGCGCTCGCGCCAATCGGAGCACGTGAGATTCGATGAGCGGAGCCATCTTCTTTCCATAAACGGGCCCGAGGGCGCCTTCGCGCTCGAGCGTCGTGGCCTCGTGGGTCACCACCGTTCGAAAGGCGTTCGGGACGTTCACGCCGCCCGTCGTGAGGCAGACCGTAGCCGTGGCCGCCGGCACGCGCGCGTCGACGTCGTCGGCGAGCGGGATCAACTCGTCGCGGCCCTTGACTCCCGCTAGACGAACACGTCCGGCGTCCGCGAGCAGCGCCGCCATCGCGAGACGCGCGAGCACGACGCGCTCGGTGGTGATCTGTCGTCCGAGGACTACGGTGAGGATCGCGCTGAGGACGGCTCGGCCCGCGTCGTCGCGGTGCGCGTTGGCCATCGTCGTGAGCCCGAGGAGCGCCGGGTCGCCGGCTTCGCTCAAGGTCACGAGCTGCTGGGAGAGACGCTTCACGCGGTGCGGCAGAAGCATCGCCCCCTCCGCGATACTGTCGAAGAAGCGACGCATGACGACCAGCGCCGTCGCGTAAAGGATGAGGATGCGCTCCTGGAGCGGCACCTCGCTCCGGTCGTCGCGGCGCTCGAGCCCTGCGTCGATGCGGCGCATCCCGACATGCGAGATCTTCACGGCGAGGACCGCGCCGCGCTTTTCCGGCTCTCGATAACCCTGAACGACGGCGTCCGCGAGGAGCAACAGGTCTTCGGCGGTAACGGCGCCGTCGAAGCTGACCTCCGACACGCCGGAGCGTCCGAAAATTTCCCCGAGCTCGATCGCCGATTCGTACGTCGCGCGCGACGCGCGGAGCAGCTGCCCGCAGACGAAGATGGTGTCGCCGATGAACGTGAGCGACACGGTCTGGCCGACCATCGCCGAAAAGTCGCGGAGGATCTCGGCGGAATTCGCCGCGGTTTGCGTCACGGCGCGATTGTCGACCGCGTGCACGAGGGCGTTCTTCACCAGACGAAAGACGGCGAGCACCGTCTCGGCGCCGCGATCGCGGATCTTCTCGAGCACGGGATTTCCGGTGCTCGACGCCTGACAGTGCGCGAGAAAATCGGCGGCTTTCACTGTGACCTCCGGAAGGGCGACCCGCGTGGTTCGGGAGCCGGCACCGGGGCGCTCTCCGCGCGTTTCTTGAATACCTCGAGAGCGATCGCCGCGGCCGCCCGCACGCGATCGCTGTTGCGGAGCCGTGCCGACTTCAGCTCTTCGAGCGCCGCCAGAGTTTCCGGAGCGACCCCAACTCGACCGAGCAGTTCCGTCGCGAGCTCGCGACTCACTTCGTGCGCGTCCGGCGAAACGAGCCGGCGATCCTTCACGACTTCGAGCGCGGCGCTCTCGGCGCGTGCCGGTGCGAGCGCCACCAGGGTTTGAAATGCCTGCCGGCGTTCTTCGACGGGAAGTGAATCGAAATCCGGAGACCGCACGCGCAGCGCGAGGAACGGACCGGCGACGCGGATACCGTAACGTTCCATCGCTTTCAGCGCCGCGAGCCGGACGCCGGCGTCCTTGTCTTCGAGCAGCTTCCGGAGCTCGAGCCGGAGCCGCTCGCTCGAGACGCCCTCGACATGTCCGAGTGCCTCGATGCGAACCACCGCGTGGGGGCTCTCGGTCGCGCCGGAAATCGCTTCGCGGGCGCCCTTCGTTTTCATTCCCGAGAGCACGCGAACGAGGGCGAGGCCGAGCTCGATATCCGCCGTCGGGAAGAGCGCCGCCATGTCCATCTCACGGCCCTCGCCGACTCGCGCGAGGTACTCGATGAGCACGTCGCGAATATCCGTCGCCGCGACGGCGCCGATGCGCAGCATCACGACCGCGAAGTGCGTCGCGTCCGAGTAACCGAGGATCGTCCGGAGGGCCCTGGCAAAAGTGCCTTGCTGCTCGCCCTCGCCGCTCACGCCCTCGAGGACGCTCTCGAGCATCTTCGACGACACGATGCCGCCCGCGAGCTTTCCGCGACTCTCTTCCGCACGCTCCTTGGGAAATCCCTTCCCTACTTCTTCCGAGAGCGCGCCGACCAATTCGAGGGCGAGCGCGGGGTCGGTCGCGGCGAGTCCGTCGACCGCGAAGCGGAGCGGAACCGCGACGGCTTGGCCGCCGTCGACGTCGAGGCCGTCCTCGAACGCACGCGCGACGGCCACGACGAAGCGCTCGCTGATCCGACCGGTTTCCATCGAGAGGCGCGCGAGCAGCATCGTGCGCATCGCGTCGTCGACTCGAAGCACCGACGGATCGATCGGTCGGTCGCGATGGGCGCCGGGGGCGAAGTCTGCGGCGCGCGCGAGCGATTCGGTGTCCGTCGGTGCGCCGCCACCCGAAAACATCGCGACGATGCGCGACTGCTTTTCGGCGATGCCTTCGCCGCGCGGCGTGGCCGTCCGCGATTGCCAGGACTCGGCGAGTTGGTCCGTCGAGTCGAACTGGGCAAAGCTCACCACCTCGGCGCGATCGGTCTCGAACTTCACGCGCGCGGCCTGGTCGCCTTCGGAGTAGGTGTCGATCGCCTGGTGCACGACGTGGTCGAAGCTCGCGTCCCAGAGCATCGTGACGAAGTCGTCCTCCGGCGCCACCTCGCTCGCGCGATCCAGGGTGAGCAGGCGAAACAACTCGAAAAACTCCGATTCGTCGAGGCCCGCGACGAACCCGAGCGTCCGCACGCCGTCAGCGAAGAGCTGATACGGGATGCGATCGAGCGGCGCCGACGGCTCCCACAGGGTGCGATCGCGCGCGACGAACGAGTACGGCGAGATGTTCCACACGAGGCCGAACTCCGCGGTCACGAGCGACGCTTGGCAGGCGCGGAACGCGCGCTCGAAGCGCCGCTTCGTCTCGGGGTGCAAGTCGCCGTAGTGCGTCCGAGCGATGAGCGCGCGCTCGGTCTCGACGAAGAGTTCGGCCATCTTGTCGAGGTCTTCGTCGGTGCCGTAGGCGGCGTCGAAGGTCTCCTGCTTCCGCGTCTCTTGCTTCCGCTCCGCAAGCGGCGGCCTGGCCGACCTTCGCGTCTCGGGAAATGAATCGGACGGCGCGACCGACGGCGTTGGAGGGACGGCGCGCGCCGACGGCCGCTCCGGAGGCTCGGCGAGCGTCGGGGGCGGTGCGGACACTCGCGGCGCGGGCGGCGGCGCAGGCGAGGGCGTGGACGGCACCGGCGGGCGCGGCGCGACCGACGCCGGCTCGGGCGGCTTCGGCGCGATCGACGACGTTTGCGTGGGCGGAGGCGCCGACGGTTTCACGTCGTTCGGCGCGACCGTCGAGGGTCTCGCCGCTCCGGGCGCCGCGGGCGACACCTTGCCCGGAGCGTTCGCCGTCGCCGGACCGAGCCGAGCGCGCAACGTGCGGATCGCCTCACGCATGGACGTCGCGTCGGAAAATCGCTTGTCGCGCTCGAACGACAGAGCGCGATCCACGACGCGCACGAGCTCGATCGGCGCCTTGGGGACGATGCGTCCGAGCGACGGCGCGGGCCGTGTCGCGGCCCGAATGAACACCTCGTTGTCGGTCTCGCCGTCGTGCACGGTGCGGCCGGAGAGCAAGCTGAAGAGAATCGCGCCGACCGACCACAGATCGGTCCTACCGTCGACGTCGTTCCATTTGCCGAGCGCTTGCTCGGGCGCCATGTACGCGGGCGTGCCCATCATCAGGCCGGTCTGCGTACGGTGTGCGGACGCGGCGTCGTGAAGACGCGCAATGCCGAAATCGAGGACCTTTACCTCACCTTTGGTCGTGAAGAAGAGATTGTCCGGCTTGAGATCGCGGTGCACGACGCCGACCGAGTGCGCCTTCTCGAGCACCGCGAGCGTCTGCTCGACGATGTCGAGCACCTCGGGATACTTCAGCCATCCGCCGTTTCGCTGAGCGCGCGATTCGACGGATTGCCCGGCGAGCAACTCCATCACCAGGTACGGCTCGCCGTTCTCGGAGACGTCGTCGTCGAGGATCTTCACCGTCCCGGGGTGGTCGACCTTGTTCGCGATGTACGCCTCGCGCAGAAAGCGCGCGCGGACCTCGACGTGCCCCGCGTAGTCCGGGTGCAGGATCTTCAGTGCGGCACGGTTACCGTTCCGGTGCGTGGCGGCGTAGACCGCTGCCATTCCCCCGATGCCGATGAGCGCATCGAGACGCCACTTGCCTCCCGGCATCGTGCCGACACGACGCTCGCACTCGGCGGTGATCGTGTCGTAGTCGCTCACGACGCCGCAGCGCGCGACGTCCGCGGGCCCTCTTGAGACATCTTCAGATCATTTTATCGGGCAGGGTGCCTCGGTGTCGCGACCAACCGAGATGGTGCGGCCGCTTTGATCGCGTCGAAATCCCGCGATTTGCGGCCAGGTTTCGGCCAGAACCAGCCACCGTTCGATTTTGGTGGCACTGTAATGAGCAGTCGTTTATAGTGTTAGTGCAATTTCGGCGTCGTCCATTCCCTGGCGGCGCCCTAGCCGAAAGAGGACGCCGTGCCGATTGAACTGCCCGCAGTCCGCATTCTGATCGTCGACGACGACAAGCAGATTTGTGACTACATGCAGACCCTCCTCGAAAACGACGGGTTTCATGTCAAAGCGATGAGCGACCCGACGCTCGTGGAGGACGAGATTCGCATCGGCGAATACCACGTCGTCATCCTCGACCTGATGATGCCGAAGCTCGACGGCATCGAGGTGCTGCGGCGTATCCGCGGGATCGACAAGGACATCGCCGTGGTCATTTTCACGGCGCATCCGAACCTCGACTCCGCGATCGCCTCGATGAAGCTCGACGCGGTCGACTACATCAAGAAGCCGTTCAACGTGGACGAGTTCCGCGACGTGCTCTCCCGCGTGATGCGGAAGAAGGGCCTGGCGCGGACGCCGGAGGAGCAGCTCCACAAGATCATCGGCGACACGATCCGGACCTTGCGCAAAGAGAAGGAGCTCACCCTGAAGCAGATGAGCCGGCGCACCGGCCTCAGCATCTCGCTCCTGTCGCAGATCGAGCGCGCCGAATCGAGCCCCTCGATTTCGAGTCTCTACAAGATCTCCGTGGCCCTCGACTCGCGCATCCAGGACCTGTTCGGCAAGGACTGAAAGGGCCGATTCGCCGCCGATCGAGCCGTCTTGACACGAAAGACGGCCGTCGCCATAGTCCCGGCCCCCGAACGACAGAGCGGGGTTTCGTCGAGCACGAAACCGCGACAAGCCGAGGTAGCTCAGGTGGTTAGAGCAGGCGTTTCATAAGCGCCGGGTCGGGGGTTCAAGTCCCTCCCTCGGCACTGCGAATCCTGCTCGATTCGCGATCGGGCAGACGGACGAAAGGCGACGCGGGTACCGCGATTCGGGCGAACGCCGGCGTCGTCGCTCAGCGAGGCCGTGCGAGTGCGAACGGCGCAGGCGACGTTGCGAAGGTCCCGAAGACCGCGTTCACAACGTGGCTTTTCGTCTACGAACGGTTCGCGAGCAAGACGCGGTCTGAAGCCCGAGGGGATCGGATGGGACGAGCGATGCTTCCGGTCCGCTGGTACTCCTCGAGCAAGCGCAGCACGGCGAGTTGCACGGTCCGCTTGAAGTTGTCCGCGTCGGTCTCCCAGCGCGACACCGTCTCGGCATTGACGCCAAGATGTTCGGCAAGGTCCACTTGCTTTAGCCCCATCGCCTTTCGCGCAAACTTGAGCTCGGCTCCGGTCACCAGCTCCACGCTAGCCAGGACGGTAATCGCAGCGCGGAGCTCCAGAGATTCGAGCTGCTCCGACGAGAGCGCTTCCGTTCCGTCGCTCGTCGTTCGGACGGAACCGACCACGGTCCCCGCATCTTCGACCGTCCACCGACCGACCTTCGTAATGTGCTTCGGCATCCGTCTTTCTCCTTAGAACACCGTTACGACCACCACGCCGGCATCGAACACGATGATCAGTGTCAGATCGTCCCCATCCAAGTCGATGCCGCCCTCGACGCGCCATCGGTCGTTCTCTTGAGCGCGTGCTCTCGTCGCCGTACGGAGCCCTTCCCGAAGATCGGCTCGGTGGACATTTCTTCCGTCGCGGTGCTCGCGAGCACGAGGTGTCACGAAAAACTGATTCAGCGCTCCCGCCCGGTTTGCTTCTGCAAAGGACCTCGGCCGCGGTCACGAGGGAAACGATGTTGCGACTTGAGGAAAACGCAAGTCGTCAGCGTACGCCCGGAGCCGCCGGTAGCGTCACTTCCATCGTCAACGCTTGCCGGGTCCGGGGCCGCTACGGCCGACGGCGGGGTTCATCGCATCGAACGCGATGTGCAGCAATAACCCCGACTCGCGGAGGCGCTCCGGCAAGGGTCCGTAAGGCGACGCTTCTTCGAGCGCGCGCGCCACGTTGCGATCGAATTCGGGGATGCCGCTCGGGCGCACGACGTGAACGTCGCGAACGCTCCCGTCGGCGACGATGGTCACGCCGATCACCGCGACGCCGCCGCGCCCTTCGATGCGCGCCCAGACCGGGAACGCATTTTCCCAATACGGATACACCTTGCGTGTGACGCCGGCGGCGTAGTTCTCGATGCCGAGCGGCGCGGCGTTTTCTCCGAATTCGCCGTCGCCCGCGGCGGGAGCGCGCATGCCAGGGCCGACCTCGCCATCACGCCCCGGATCGATCGGGCCGCGCGATCCACCGGGACCTTCGCCGAGCTGGCCGCCGCCGGTGCTCGCCGTGATGAGCGCTTGCACGCGCGCCGCGACTTCGTCGGTGCTGTCGACCGTGTCGTCAGGGCGCCCGTGGTCGGTCGTCGGGATCGACGCACGCCCCTTTCTTACTGGCGGCCGCGCAAGCGCGACGGCCGCACTTCGACGAAAATCTTCGCGTCGCGTGCCGCGATCGACGCCGAGCGCGGCGACGGGCTCCGCGCCGACGTTGGCCGCGCCGTTCGTCGCGGGAAGGACGCCGTCGCCCGGCGCATCGGGGTCGCCGGGTCGCACGCCTTCGCGCACCGGAACGGCGCCGAGCGCGCCCGTCGCGGGATCGGTATCCTTCGGGACCAGCCGCTGCATTCGCGAACCGGTGCCCGTCGCGAGAAACGTGAGCTCCATCGGCTCCGGTGTCGCGCGCCGATCTTCGCGCGAGCGTCGGTCTTGGCTGGTGTCGATGCGCGGCAGTTGATCGGCGTCGGAGAAGAGCGCGGGATCGGTGTGCAAGGTCAAGTCTTCCACGCTGTCGGAGAGACGCAGCGCGCGCTCCGTCGCTCGCGGCGTTCCACCACGCCCGACGCGTCGTTGGTCGGGTCGCGGCTCGAGCGACGGACCCGTCGTGAACCGATGCAGCTTCGGTTCGGGTCGCGGCGGAGTCACCGCACCCGCCACGCCGGCGGTGAGCACGTCCCCGCGAGGCAACGGATCGGCCACCGACACGTCGATGAAGCGCGCCGGCGCCGACATCGAGAAGAGCGCCGGTGACAGCAGTCGAGCACCGGCGATGGCCGCGATGTGGAACGCGATCGACGCGAACAACGCGGTCCGACTCGCGAATCCGGGCCGGCCGGCGCCATCGGGACCCATACCCACTAACTTTGACTCGATCGCCACGCGGCGTCGAGCCGAGGTCCGAAGCGCCGGATCGCATTCTCGGTCGTCACGCGCTCGAAATGATCGCCGGTCACGCCGCGCAATTCGGCGAGCTTTTGCGCGGTGTGCACGACGAACGCCGGTTCGTTGGGTCTCCCACGTTTCGGTACAGGGGCGAGGTATGGGCTGTCGGTTTCCACGAGCATCCGATCTTCGGGGGCCCACCGCGCGACGTCCTGGATGACCCCGGCGCGCTTGAACGTCACGATCCCGGAGAACGACAGATCGAAGCCCAGATCGAGCGCACGTCGCGCGAAATCTCGATCTTCGCTGAAGCAATGGATCACGCCGCCGACGTCCTGGGCGGACTCGGCCGCGAGCACGTCGAGCGTGTCGCCCGGCGCGCTGCGGGTGTGCACGACGATCGGTTTGCCGAGCGAACGCGCGAGCGCGATGAAGCGCCGGAACACCGACGCTTGCGCCTCGCGCGGCGAATGGTCGTAGTGATAGTCGAGCCCGATTTCGCCGATCGCGACGACTTCCGGGTCGTGAGCGAGCCGCTCGATCTCGGCGAAGACGGCTTCGTCGAACTCGGCGGCGTCGTGCGGATGGACGCCGACCGTGCACAGCACGTCCGCGCGGCGCCGGGCAAGGTCAACGGTCTCGAGCGCGGCGGCCACACCGCCCACCCCGATCGCGACGAAAGCGCCCACGCGCGACGCACGCCCGCGCTCGAGGGCCGCGTCCGCGCCGCCGGCACAACTTTTTGCATCGAGGTGGCAGTGTGTGTCGATGAGCATCGCGCCAACTACGATAGGCTCGGCCGGGTCACCATGACAGTACGAACCCAGATTGGTTTGGGCTCCCTCGACGGCGAGCAGCGTCGGCGGCACGTCGCGTTTCGTGGGATCCCGTTCGCAAAGCCGCCGGTGGGAAAACGTCGCTTCACGCGGCCCGAGCCTCCGGAGCCGTGGTCCGGCGTGCGCTCGGCAATCGAGTTCGGCCCTTCGGCGCTGCAAGGCACGTCGATCGCGCGCGGCACCGTACCCGACGGACCCCAGAGCGAAGATTGTCTCTACCTGAACGTGTACACGCCGGCGCTCGACGGCGGAAAGCGCCCGGTGCTGTTCTGGATCCACGGCGGCGCGTTCATCGTCGGTTCCGCGTCGATGCCGCTCTACGATGGCGGCCGGCTCGCCGAGCGCGGCGACGTGGTCGTCGTGACCGCGAATTATCGTCTCGGAGCGCTCGGATATCTCTCGCTCGGCGCGAGCGGCGCGAAGTGGGGCGCAACGGCAAACGCGGGCCTGCTCGATCAGATCGCCGCGCTCGGCTGGGTCAAGGACAACATCCAGCACTTCGGCGGCGACCCCGGAAACGTCACCGTGTTCGGCGAATCCGCCGGCGCGACGGCCGCGTGCACGCTCCTCGTCGCGCCGCTGGCGCGCGGCCTCTTCCACCGCGCGATCGCGCAGAGTCCGTTCGCCCCGTTGACGTTGCCGACTCAGCAAAGCGCCGAAGAGACCGCGCAGCGGCTGTGTGCCGCGCTTGGCATTCCCGCCGGGGAGAGCGAACGCATCCGGGACGTGGACGGCACGCTCGTCGTCAAGGCGCAGCGGTCACTCGACGTCGGCGTCAGCTTCATGCGGAGCTTCTTCCCCGTGCAAGACGAAAGCACGTTGCCCGAACACCCGAAAGACGTCTTCGCGGCAAAGCGCGGCCTCCCGATTCCGCTCATCGTCGGGTCGAATCGCGACGAGTGGAATCTGTTCGTCGCCGGCACGCTGTACGAAATCGACAAGCCGATGGACGACGCCGACGCGGTGCGCGCGCTCGACGAAATCTTGCCCGATGTCGACGACGAACGGCGCCGCGCAATGCTCGCGCGGTACCGAACGGCGCGGGAAAAGAAAGGGCTCCGTCACGGAAACCGCGCCATGATCCCCGCGATCCACGGGGACCGCATTTTCCGGATCCCGGGCCTCCGGTTCGCCGAGGCGTACCGCGCCATGGAGCCGCGGACGTTCTCGTATCTCTTCACGCACCCCTCACCCGCGCTGAACGGCGCGCTCGGCGCGTGCCACGCGATCGACTTGCCGTTCGTGTTCGGCACCCTGGATCTTCCGCTCCAGGACAAATTCGCCGGCGCCGGCCCGGACGTCGAAGCGCTGAGCCACGCCATGATGGACTCGTGGATCGCCTTCGCGCGCTCGGGCAATCCGAGTCATCCAGTGCTCGGCGAGTGGCCCGCATTCGACGAGACGCGTCGCGCGACGATGGTCTTCGAAACGCCGAGCCGCGCCGAGAACGCGCCCTACGACGAAGAGCGAGCGGCGTGGGACGGCATCGCGTGAAACCTGCGAGACGCGCGCCATCACGAGAGAAAGGGTGGACGAGTCAAACGTGTACTTTGGAAGCGGATTTCGATGCCTTTCCCCCGTGCGACCCCCCCGCGGCAGGCGTCGAAATTCCCATCGCTTCGATGGACTCGTCCTACTAGTCGCAGGCGCCGCTGGCCAAACCGGCGTGCAGCGGGTCCGCGCATGGTTCGCAGAGGTCGCCAGACTGGCAAGTCGATTGGTCGAGAATGGCGAGCGCTACCGCATTAACGTCACGAATGACGAAAACGGGGACGCAGGCGCCGTCGTCGTAGGGAGAGGCAAGCGTCGTCTGGCAGGGAGCGAGACAGGCTTGCAAGTCCTCCGCTTTCAGAGACGGCAAGCACAGATCGCCGGGGTCGCATTCGTCTTGGTGAGCAAGCGCGTCGGGGTTGCTCTCGGCAGGCAACCACGCCGACGGGACGCAGGTGCCGCCGGCAGTACCGCCATCGTACGCGCCGCAGAGCTTCGCAGGAGGAGGAGCAGGCTCGACCGGGGCATCACCGCCTTGGGAGCACGCCCCCGTCGGTTTTCCGTCGATGGGATCGTAACAAGGCGCGCAGAGCAGTTTCACGGGACTGCTCGGACAATCGCCCGGCGATAACTCGTTCGCTCTCCGACTCCCCGCGACGACACACTGCGGAAGGCATCGGCCTTCGAGCTTGCGGTTGCCCTCGAGCGCCGTGCACTGCGCGAACTCTCCCGCCCACGCTCCCACTCCGGCGTCACTCGACGACGAGGGGATACATAAAAGATCGTCACTCGCCGTCGATTTCCTGCAAACGTCGTGACCGAATACCGCGTGCTCGGCGGTGTCACTCGCGCCGATGGGACTACAAAAACCGATGCCGCCGCAGCAGGGCTCGTACGCCGGGGTGGACCCGCCCGGATCGACCATCGGCCGTTGATCCTGACAGACGTAGTCCTGGACCGCCGTCGTCGGCGGATTCGCATCGGGCTCGGCGTTTTCGCCGCCCCCAGACCCGGCGGGCGATCCGCCGGTGGTTCCGCTGCACGCGGAAGCGCAGTAGGCGATGTCTTGCTTCACGCAGTAACACTGCTCGGCGCAGGTGCCGCAACTTCCACACGCGGGCGACATGGAGCATCCCGACGTGAAGCCAGTCGACCCGGCGGAGCCGCTCATCGCGCCCCCGACGGAGGCGCCGGCGAATCCGCCGGCATTCGGCGCGCCGCCGCCGGCGAAGGTGCCCGCTTCCGCTCCGACGCCGCTGAACGTGCCGGCCGCCGACCCCGATGTTCCGCCGGAACCGGAGCCAGCTTGCTGCGTGGCGTCGATGACCGTGCCGCCGCACGCGACGGCGACCGCCCCGAGCGCGACCCAGGTACCGAAGAAAAACCGTCTAGAACGCCCGCTCCACTCGACCCGGTTCGACACTCGGACCTCCTCGTCACACCACACTTGCGAGCGCATTCTACACCGCGCGCGTGATTCGTCGAATCGCTTCGCCCAGAACGTAGACGCCAAGGATGCCGATGACCTCGCGAAGCTCCGCGCCGTGCGCGGCGAGCGCGATGCCGACGACCGAGAGCGCGACGATCCAGAGCGCACGGCGCGGAACGCCATGGGTTCGTCGAAGGGCGAGCACGCCGAGGGCGGCGAGCGCCGTCGAATATTGAGCGAGCACCGTCAAGCTCGAAAGGACGAAGAGCTCGCTCGGACGGTCCGAAAGCGCCACCAAGAGCACGACGGCGAAGGCGGTGAGCCAGAGCGCGCGTTGCGGGACGCGCCGCGCGTCGAGGCGCGCGATCCACGGGCCAAACGCGCCGGGGCCCGAGAGCGCGGAGAGATAACGCGGCGTGGTGTTGAACATGCCGAACCCGATGCCGATGGCCGACACGTTGGCGCCGAGCGCGACGAACGCCGCCGTAGACGCGCCCCCGTAGACGCGCGCCGCGTCGATGAGCGGCGCATGGCTCTTGCCGAGCTCGGGCACCGCGCGCGCGGCGATCGCTTGGAGCGCGGCGTAGAGCATCGCCGCAAAGAGCAACGCGCCGACCGTCGACCACGGCACGGTGCGCTCGGAGCGACGCACGCTGCCGGCGAGGAGCGGCACGATCTCGAACCCCTGGAGCGCGAACACGACGACGAGCACGGCGCGAAACGCGCCGTGGAGATCGCCGGAGTGAACCGCCGCGGGTACCGGCGGCGCGCGGCTCGCCATCACCACTCCGAACCCGAGGAGCGCCGCGAGCGGCACGAGCTTCAGCACGGTGATACCGGTCCACACGACGGCGCTCAACCGAAGCCCGCTGGCGGCAAGCGACGCGAGACAGAGCACGGCGACGACGGCGACCCCGTGAACGACGGTCGGGTTCATGAGCCCCAGGGCGGCCGACAGTTGATGCGCGAGCCCCGAGAGCACCGCGGCGAGACTCGTCAACGCCGACGCGAACGTGATCCATCCGACGAAAAACGCGAAGCGCGGACCGAAGGCCGCCTCGGCCCACACGTAAGGGCCGCCATCGACGCTGAACCGGCTGCCGAGCACCGCGTAGCCGAGCGCGATGGGCAAAAGCGCGAGCGCCGTGACCACGTAAAACGCCGCGCCGCCCACGCCGGGAAACTCGGCCGCGACGGCGGCCGGCGCGAAGAAGATGCCGACCCCGACGATGCCGTTCACGCCGAGTGCGAAGAGCGAGGCAAAGCCGAGCGGCCTCCGCCCGGAGTCGCTCGCCGTGTCCACGCTCACCCGAGGGTATCGGCGAAGCGCTCGCGGACGAGCGCCGCCGCGGCGTCCGCGGCCGAGCCGTCGTCGTATCCGAACTCGTCGCGGAGGCGTTCGAGCATCCGCGTGAGCTCGCCGCGCCGCGACGGAGCGACCCCGGTCCCTTGACCGCGGACCACGACGACGAGGTCGCGACACAGCTTCGCGATGGCGCCCTGTTTCTCGGCGAACACGCCGTCGCGAAGCCGAGCGAGCTGAGCGGCGAACACCCGCGTGTTGTCGATGGCCTCGTCGGGCCGCTCGATGACCCACGCCGCGATCTGGTTCACGAGTGAACGCCGGAGCGCTTCGGAGCGGTCGGCGGAGCCGAGCAAGGTCTCGACTTCCTCCATGAGCCGCTCGTCGGGGTTTTCAGCGGCGCCGGTCATCGGATTTCGGACCTTTTCGCCCTTCACCCAGTACCCGACGTGCAGGATGTAACGATCGAACAGTTCGCGATATCGGTTCTCGTCGACCAGGCCGCTCGCGACGCGAAACTCGTTCTCGGTGAAATCGAGCAGGCGCGAGCGGAGCGCGCGCCGGAACGCGACGTGATCGTGATAGCCGCCCGGCTGTGAATCTTGCTGCAACCAGATGTACTCGCTCTCGCGGGCGCAGAGCTTGTCGAGCTGGTTCAGGACCGCGAACGGCGAGAGGCAGCCGTAGCGCGGGTCCTGCGCGGCATCGAGGAGCACCGTGCGCATCTCGCGCGGGCTCGCGCCGATGCTGCCCTCGTAAATCGGGTACGAGACGCTCTCTTCGTAAATCTGCGGAATGGCGGCCCGGAGCCGGTTGGCGCTCTCGTCGTCGAGGCGTTCGGGCACCTTGCCGCTGTCGTACAGATCGAGCTTTTCGAGCGCCGTGAGATCGCGCGCGAGATCGCTCAGCGGCTTGTCATAACGGTCCGGGTTCGGACGGCGGAGGCGCGACAGGCAAGCGAACATCGCTGCGAGCCGGGTTCCGTGCGGCGCGACGTGCACCCTCACCTGCGGCGTGATCTGAGCGTCGTAAATCGCCTGCTCGTCGCTGTACCGGAGCAAATACGGGGTCCGCACCAGCTCGAGCCGCCCGCGGAAGCTCTCGAACTCCGGGTGCTCGTGGAACGCGGCGAGTTGCGCCTCGTTCGCGCTACCGACCATGACGCAGTTCATCTGCAAGGTCTGCGACCGGAGCGGCACTTCGCCCGTCTCGATCGTGATCTGCAGGTACTTGAAGGCGTCGAGCGGACGCTTGAGCAAGTCGGAAAATTCGAGGAGGCCGCCCGAGGCGTCGACCAGCTCGCCGAAGGCCTCGAAGAGCGTGATGGACTGGAGCATCGGCGGAAGCGACGCCAAGTTTCGATCCGCGGTGAGCTGCCTCTCGCCGGCATCGACGGTGAGTTGCGGTCCGACGGTCACCGCGCCCACGCGATAACGTTTCGAGATGAAGTAACGCTCCACCTGAACGTGCCGCAGCACTTCGTCGAGCGACCCGTCGTAGCTCGCGAGGAGCGCGTCGAAAATCTCGCGGTTTTTATGGGAAAGCCGTCCGCGGAGCACCCAGTCGGCGGGGGGCCACTCGGTCTTGCTCTTCGCGAACAGCTCTTCGAGCATTTCGCGCCGGCGCTTTTCGGGGACCAGAAAGAGCGGATGATCGCGGACCTCCACGAACAGCCGCGCGTCGACTTCTTCGTCGGGAAGATGCGCGTAGCTACCGTCCTTCGACGAGCGCGCGCGGGTTCGCTCGGAAAACCCGATCGCGCCCTTCAACGTCGTCTTGGTCGGGAAGACCCAGTGAAACCGATAGACCGCGCCCTCGTCGAGCGTCGAGTAGTGCTCGAGCGCGCCCATGATGCAGGAGACCACGGTGCTCTTCGCCGAGCCGTTCGGTCCGTGCAAGAGCGGGAGCCGATTCGGGCGTCCGTCGCGTACGAAATTGGAGAGCGCGCGATAGAGCTCCTCCTGGACGCGTTCCTGTCCGACGAGCGCGCTCCGGCGCGCGGCGCCCGCGTCGACCCACGGCAGATCGAACAGCTTGTAGCGAGTGACGTCGCCCCACGGCCGCTTGAACGTGGAGCGTCCGAAATGATCGAACGTGTCACGGAGGTAACGGACCGCATCTCGGCAATGCCGCGCCGGCTCGTCCGCCACGAGCTCGAGGTACTCCTGAAAGGAGAGAATTCGACGCTCTTCGCCGAACTCGCGCTGCACCTTTCGCGCGACGTCGTCGAGCATCGCCAAAATGCCGCGATCGCCCATCCCCGAAGCGTACCATGGCCGGACCCCGATCGACCGGGAGACTACGGCGCGGAAAGCGCGGCTAGTTGACGCTAACGTCGAGCGTGAGATCGCGCTTTTCGACGAGGCAGTGCTCCGCACTGCAGACCGAAAACGCGAAAAGCCCGGCGATCGTCTTTTGACCGGCGCTGTCGGGCGTGAACACGACGTTCATCGTCGCGCGCTTCTCTTCGATGGACACGTCGTCTCGCGTGAAGACCGGCCCCTTGAACGCGACACCCGGCGCGTCTTTCACTTTGAACTTATAGGGGTACTTGTCGTTGACGTGGTAGACGCCCTTCGCGGCGAGAACGATCTTCACGGTGCCCGACTTCCCCGTGGTGTAGGCGCCGTCCGGAACGACAGTGAGATCGTAGTCCTCGTCGTGCACTTCCGACGTGGCGGCCGCGGGCGAGGCGGCGCTTGCGCTCGAGGCGGGGTCGCCCGGCGTCGCCTCCGGTGCGGGAGCGTCGGCGTGTTTGCAGCCCGCGAGGCCGACGAGACAGAAAGCGATCACGCTTCCGAGAGACGAGCGCATCGGTCGTCGTTTCATGTTTCCCTCGCTACATGAGCCACGCGATCGCGACGCCCGCAAGCACCGCGACGACGACGACGACCGGGACGAGCCACCAACCGATCTTCGCGCGCGAAACGCCGGGGACGCCATACGACGACGCCGGCTCGTCGACACCGACGGAGCGCATCGCTGCGGTGACTCCCTGTGCTCCCGCGGACCCGGCGGCCGCGGCCATCAAGCCGTCGCCCGCGCCGAGACTCTCGTCTTCGCCGAAAAACGAGTCTGCCGCGTTGCGACTCTTCTCCGGCACGACCTCGTTCATGAGCTCGTCGAGTTTGGCGGTGATGCGCGCATCGAGGTCTTCCTCGGCCGTCGCGCCCCAGATCGTGTGATCGCCTTCGAGCCCGTAGGCGTGCCCGAGCGCGTCCGCGAACGCGCCGACCGTCGGCGTGCGGAGCGCCGCCGTCTTCTTCAGTGCAGAAAGCACGGCTCGGTCGACGCTCGGCGGGATTGGGTATTTCGGCGACCCGCCTGCGGTGCTCGGCGCGGTCGCCTCTTTCGTGAGGATCTCGAGGAGAATGCTCGGACCGTTGATCCCCTTGAAGGGCACGGTTCCGGTGATGCACTCGAACGTGATGGCCCCGAGCGCCCAGACGTCCGCGCGCTGGTCGAGCGTGTCGAGCCCCTGCGCTTGCTCGGGCGACATGTAATAGGGCGACCCGATCGTCGTGCCCATCACCGTGAGCTTCTTCGCGGTGTCCTTCTTGTCCTTGACGGACCCGAAGTCCAAGATCTTGACGATGTCGCCCGCGGTCGTCTGGCAAAGGAAGACGTTGTCGGGCTTGAGATCGCGGTGAACGAATTTTTTCGCGTGGGCGGGGTCGAGCCCGACCGCGATTTGGCTCATGACGCGCACGACGCGCGCAGGCTTGAGCGAGCCTTGACGCTTCAACGTCGAGCGGAGTTCTTCGCCGTACAAGAACTCCATGACCAGGACGTAGCTGCCGTCGTTGGTCGGCTGGAAATCCGTCACCTCCACGATGTGGAGATGGGGAAGCTCCTTCGAGACCTCGAACTCGCGCTTGAAACGCTCGACGGAGACCTCGTCGCGCGCCACCTCGGGGTGAAGCACCTTGAGCGCGACGTTGCGCTGCGCCGTGAGATCGAGCGCTTCGTACACCCGCCCCATGCCGCCGTCGGCGACGACGCGACGCACCTGGTAGCGCTGGCAGAGGAGAGCGCCGATGCGCGGATCCTGATCGTCCGACGCAATCGGCACCTGCGTGGCGCTATAAAGCTCCTGCCCGTCGACCGGACAGAAGCCCGCGTCGTCGGGATAGAGCCGGCCACAAGCGCGGCACGCTTTCATCGAGATCTCCGATTATCCGAGGCGACGTGCCCCCTCTTCAAGGGCCGCTCGACTGACTTTCCGCGGAGGCGGCCTCCGGCGGGCGATAGTAGAGGATTCGCGCGCAGCTCGGACACTGATCGAAGTCGTCGCCGCGCATCATCTTCTGGAACATCATCGGCGGGAGGCGCATGTGGCACTCGCTGCACGTGCCGTCCGCCGGGGCGTGCGCGATCGGAGTGCCGACGCGGCGCTTGCGGATGTGCTCGTACCGTCGATAGAGCACCGGCGTCACCTTCTCGGCGAGACCGACGCGCACCTTGCGCTTGGCGTTCGCCTGATGCTCGAGCTCCCCGAGCCGCGTCGTCACGCCCGCTTCGGTGGACCCGAGCTCCTGCGCGATCGCGTCGCGCTCCTTGATCGTCGACTCGCCTTCCGAGCGGGCCTGATCGACCAGGTGGGACAGCTTCTCGACCTCGCCTTCGCGATCCTTGAAGAGCTTGCGCAGCTCTTCGACTTCGCGCTGGGCGGCGTTCACTTCACGTTCGGTGCGACACCGCGAGAGTTTCTCGCGCGAGCGCTCCATCTGCGTGCTCATCTGACGCGCCTCGGTGAGGAGCTCGTTCCGGCTCTTCTCCATGTCCTCGGTGCTGTGTCGCGCCGCGGCGATCTTTTCGTCCAGCTGACGCAACTGTCCACGCCGTTTGTCGAGCGATTCGCGCTCTTGCAAGAGCTCGCCGTCGAGCGACGCGAGCTCCTTGTCCAACTCTGCCAGCTTTTCCAGTGCCTCGATCTGCGGTGCTATCTTCACGGGTCCGTTCGGCTCCTTCGCGAAAGCTAGGTCGAAAATCCATAAGCGGTCCGTCCGCCCTGCACGTGACCGTTCGTGCGGAGTGGGCCCACCTGGGTTCGAACCAGGAACAACCCGGTTATGAGCCGGGGGCTCTGACCGATTGAGCTATGGGCCCCTAAGGTCTTTTTGCCCCGCGCCAGCGCTCGATTCGAACCGTTTCGAGGAGCGGGAGCCGAACTACGCACAATCGCAGCGCAATCGAACTGCGAGAACGACGAAGCACGGCGGCGGTAGGCGCGAGGGCGGGGGGTCAATCTGGAAGGGGCCGTGGCGCAACAAAGTGCGATCTCCACGCGCGAAACCTAGTCGAAGCCGGGTGTCGGAGCAACGGGCGAGGCAGCTCCCTCGGAAACTAGCGCAGAGTGGCCTGGAAGATTCGTGAACGGATCGCGGCAGCAACGAAACCCGGTGTGAAACATGCGATACGCCGGCTGGGTCGTGGTTCGCTCGGAACGGCAGGTCGGCTCGGGAGCGGCGTACTGGCCGCCCCGAAGGGTGGCGCTGGAATCCGACCCGACCACCCATTCTTCGACGTTCCCCGTCATATCGAACGCGCCCACCGGGCTGACGCACCGAGCGAGCGAGCCGCTCCGCGTTCTCGCATCGACGCGAGCGACGACCGAGCTGACGTTGCGCGCTTCCCAGAGCTCTTCCGCGTGGACGCTCGGTCCGGACTGACCCACGTTGCAGGCGTCGGCCACGAGCTCGTCGCCGTAGGGCAGCGCGAAGCCGCTCGGCCCCTCGCATGCGAAGGTCCACTCGAGGTCGCGGCAGAGCCGCTTGCCCTCCTCCTCGCACGCCGACCGGGCCTCGGCAAACGTAACCATGACCGCGGGCAGAGCCCCTTCCTGGTTCGGGAACTCGTAGCGGTCGATGCAGAACCGGAGCGATAGGCCGGGTCGGCAATGAGCCGGCTCGTAGCGCTGGCACAGCGAACCCGCTCCTTCATGTGACGCGCATTGCCGCTGCGGCTCTGCGCACATCATCCCATCGGCAAGCACCATATCCGACGGGCAGAGCGCCTCGGAGAGCGGATTGTCCTCCGGTGCGTCTGACACCGACGGGGCCGAGGACGGCGCCGAAGTCAGCGATACGGCCGCTTCGTGGGCCGCCGCCCGAGCGGGCATTCGACGAGCGGGCGGGGAAATTGCCGCAGACTTCGGGGGATGGCGCTCCCGGTCGCGGCGCACGAGCGTGGTCGAAGCGACCGCCGAAATGACGAGGATGACGGCGAACGTAAGAAAACGACCCGCCGTCATGCGCGCTCGCCAGCGTCGCCGAGCATCGACCCGAGGTAATCGAGGAGGCGCGCCCTGGCAAACCGCCGCGCTGAACTACGATAGGCCTGGGCCGGACAATGCGGGCGTTTTGCCCCAACCCACTACGCGAGCCTTGGTCAATGGCCCTTCGGCACGGTAAGTTGTCAGGCTCTGCATGCAACGGCTCGTCGTCCGAGGAGCAAGCCAACACAACCTCAAGAATGTGGACTGTGAGCTGCCCCGCAATCAGCTCGTAGTGATCACTGGGCCGAGCGGATCCGGTAAGTCTTCGCTCGCTTTCGACACCATCTACGCCGAGGGACAGCGGCGATACGTCGAGTCGCTGTCCGCCTACGCGCGTCAATTCCTCGATCAGCTTCCGAAGCCACGCGTCGAGAGCATCGAAGGGCTGTCGCCGGCCATCGCGATCGAACAGCGCGCGCTCGGCAAGAGCCCGCGTTCGACGGTCGGTACGGTGACGGAAATCGCTGACTATCTGCGCCTGCTCTATGCGCGCGCGGGCACGCCCCATTGTCCGAAATCGGGGAAGGTGCTGCGCGCCTACACGGTGCAGGAGATCGTCGACACGGTGATCGAGCGCGGCCCCGAGGCGCGCCTGGCGATTCTCGCGCCCGTCGCGCGCGGCCGTCGCGGAGAGATGAAGAGCGAGCTCGAGCGACTCCGCCGCGAAGGGTTCGTCCGGGTGCGCATCGACGGCGAGATGGTCGACCTCGGTGAAGACATCGAGCTAGAGCGCACGAAGGCCCATGACCTCGACGTGGTCGTCGATCGCATCGTCGTGCGCGACGGCGTGAAGGGTCGCGTCACCGATTCCGTCGAGCTCGCGTTGAAGCTCGGCGACGGAACGATCCTCGTCGATTGGCAAGACGGCA
>DATBBD010000276.1:0-7162 GCA_036271175.1 Polyangiaceae bacterium
ACCGCGTTCGCGCCGACGATGCGGCGCGACGTATTCCCTTGCACGAACACGACGCGCTTCACGTGGGGGCGTTTCCAGGCGGAGTCGAGGGTGGCGGTGACTTGACCGGCGAAGGCGCCGTTCGAGACGCGACCGACGTGCACGAGGTTTCGCACGATGGGGCCGTGGGCGAGGCGACGGCCGCGGTTTTCACCATCGGCGACGTTGGTGCTGAGGGCGCTCTCGGTGACGGCCATCCAGACGTCGTAGACGTCGTCGGCGCCGTCGCCGGGCGCGCCGGTGACTTTCACGCTCACTGTGTCGCCGTCGAGGGCGAGGTCGACGTGGGCAAGTGGTTTTTGCGCCGCGGTTCGGATGGTCGACGTCGCGCCGTCTTCGTCGGCGCCTTCGAGCACGTCGGTGCCTTGAACGATGAGCTCCGGCGTGAACACCTGGTGGTTCCGGAGCGATTCCGCGTAGCGTTGCTGGCGTTCGCTGTACTCGCCCTTCGAAAACGGATCCTTCCACCCGAGGTAGTTCCAGTAGTCGACGTGGAACTCGAGCGGCAGAACCGCAACGCCGGAGACGGGCTGGCTCTGTTCCAACTTTCGCAAGAAGGCGTCGGCGGGTGGGCAACTCGAGCACCCCTCCGACGAGAAGAGCTCGACGACGATCGGCGTCGGGGCGGGCGCGGCGCGGGCGGTGCGATGTGCGACCGAAAACCCGACGGATATCGCGATGAACGCCGCGGCGATGGCGGCAACTTTGGACGAAGTGCGCATGGCTCTTTTCAAGTACGCGGGCGCCCGACGAGAAGTAACGATGAACGCTCCCGCTTGACGGAATAGATTACGCGCATCATGTCAGCGTCGCGGGAAATCCCGAATGCCGCGTCGCTGCGGTAAAGGGCCGGTTTTTGATCGGTCTACCGTCACGGAAGGACGACTTCGATGGAACTCTCAGGGAAGGTGGCGTTCGTCACCGGGGCAAATCGTGGAATCGGCAAGGTCGTGGTCGACGCACTTTTGTCGGCAGGGGTCGGCCGGGTGTACGCGGGCGCGCGCTCGCCCGGCGATGTCGGTCGCGGAAATCCGGCTGTCGTACCAGTCGCGCTCGACATCACCAATCCGGCGCAAGTCGCTGCAGCGGCGAAGGAGTGCGGTGACGTCTCGATCCTCGTGAACAACGCCGGCATCGCGATCTTTCAGCCGCTCCTCGGCACGTCGAACCTCGGCGCCGCGCGCCAAGAAATGGACGTGAACTATTTCGGCACGCTCGAGATGTGCCGCGCGTTCGTGCCGGTGCTCGAGAAGAACGGCGGGGGTGCCATCGTGAACGTGCTGTCGATTCTCAGCCTCGTCGCGGCTCCGGGCTCCGGCTCGTATTGCGCGTCGAAGGCGGCCGGGTATTCCCTCACGCAAGCCATTCGCGGCGAGCTTCAGAAGCGAAATATCCTCGTCGTGGGCGTGATGCCCGGGTTCGTCGACACCGACATGATCAAGAACGTCGCGGCGCCGAAGCTCGCGCCGGCCGAAGTCGCCTCGGCCATCGTCGACGCGATCAAAAACGGCACCGAAGACGTCTTTCCCGGCGTCGCCGCGCAAATCGCCGCGGGGCTCCGGCACGACCCGAAAGCCGTCGAGCGCGAGTTTGCGAATCGCGTCGTTCCCCGAAACGCGAACTGAGCGGGCCTTACGAACCGAGCGCCGGTTCACGCCCGAGTTTTCGACTCGAAGCGCGAACCGGCAAGCGCGTCGGCGACGATGCTCAGTTGAACGACGATGCGGGGAAATCGAACGCTTGGGGCGTCGAGATGTCGGCAGTGATCGTGATGGGCTGCGGCGGGATCGCGGTGCCCACCGCCGCTCCGCTGGCGTCGACCATCTGCGCGCTCACGTTGTACGTCCCCGCCGGGAGCGAGACGGTCGTCGCGAACTGCGAGCACGGCGCGGTGTACGCGGTGCCGTAGACGGCGCCGGTCGAGTCGGTGAACGTGAGCGAAATGCTCGCCGCATCGTAGGTCGTGCACTCGGCCGGCGTGGTCGTCGATGCCACCGTCCAGGTCACCGCGAGCGTGCCGTCGCTCGCCGCGGGGGCAGTGAAGGCGTCGGCCGGGAACGCGAACGGCTGCGCCGTGGTGGCGCCGGCAGTGACGACCACGCTGCTCGGGCCGCTTGTCGTGCTCACGGAATCGCCCGACGAGTCGACGAAGCTCGCGCTCACCATATACGTGCCGGGTGGGAGGTCTTGCACGGTCGTCGCGAAGTCGCTGCACGGCGCGGTGTATCCGTTGCCGACCGGATTTCCGGTGGAATCGGTGACCGTGATCATCAGCGTCGCCGCCGAATACGTCGTGCACGCCCCAGGGTCGGTGCCGCCGGCGATCGTCCAATCGACTTCGATCGAACCCGAGCTTCCGGTCGCACCCATGAACGAATCGGCGGGAAAATCGACGCTCGTCATGGCCGTGGCCGCGGCGGTGACCGTCACCGGCGGGGCCGTGACGGTGGTGCTCACGGAGTTGCCGCTTGCGTCGACGAAGCTCGCGGTCACCGTGTAGGTGCCGGGCGCAAGATCCGTCACGGTCGCCATGAAGGCCGTGCAGTCGGCCATCGTGCTGGTGCCGACCGTCGTGCCGTTCGAGTCTTCGACGTTCACGACGAGCGTCGTCGCGTCGTACGTCGTGCACGCCGTCGGATCCGTTCCGGATGCGATCGTGAAGTCCACTTCGATGTTGCCGGTCGTGCCGTCGCCGCCGGGGCTCGAGGTGAACGAAACGTCGGGGAAGTCGACGGCCTCGGGGGTCGTTGCGTCGGCGGTCACCGTGAGAGCGATCGGTCCCACCTCCGTGGTGAGATCTGCGCCGGTTCCGTCCACCAGGGTTGCCGCAAGTGTGTAGCTTCCTGGCTCTACGTTCGCGATGGTCGCCGAGAACGCGTCGCAAGCCACCGTGACCGATTGGCTGACCGCCGTGCTCGACGTCGCCGTCAGGGTGATCGAAATGTTCTGGGCGTTGTGCGACGTGCACTCATCGGTCGTCGAGCTCGAGAGCACGGTCCACGTCAGGCTGACCGACCCGGTTCCGGTCGCGGTGACGCCGCCGTCGGTTCCGTTGGCGGACGTCACCGTGCACGCGGCGAGCACGAACGCCGCCGCTGCCAGTAACGAAGAGCGCTTCAGCCAACCCATGAAAGCAATCCAAGTCGATGAATTCGAAAGCATCGTTCGCTACCTCTTCGAGTGAAGGGAAACCAAGCCACCGCGTCCTGCGAGCCACGCCCCGAATTTCGGAACGGGTTCTCCACGGTCGAATTGACGAGCCGGGTCCCTCCGTCCCTACAGAGATTTTTTGCCGCGGCGGCGTGACAAAACGCAACGGTCGGCGCCGGAAGATAGGGGAACTTGCCGAGTTGCATCGCGGAGCGACGACCCAGTGCAAGAAGGAAGCCCCTGAATCAGCCCGTGAGCGAACGCGGCCCTCGTCGAGGGACGCCCAGACGGGTCCGCGGTCCCCCGACTTACCGGGAGTCGGCGTGAAAAAACCTCGAAAGTCCCCGTGAATCGAGCCTTCGGCGGCCAAATTCGTTCGTTCGCTGAACGGACGGCGCGGCCGTTGTAAAAGAACGATCCCCCGACGCCCTCCGTGGCGCCCGGACCCACTTCCCCTCCATGCAAGAACTCCTCGAAGCGGTACGGAACGCGAGCCTGCCCGCGCTCTGGTCCCAGGGCGTGAAGCTCGTTCGAGAAGACCGCGTGTCGAGCGTCGCCCAGTCGTCGTCGGAGATGACGCTCCGGGTGCGCGCGCCCGGCATGATGATCGCGCCCACCGTCACGCTTTACTCGACGGAAAAAGAATGGTCGTGCGATTGCGATAGTCGCGCCGACCCCTGCGCGCACGTCGCGGCCGCGGTCATCTTCGCGACGCGAACCGACGCGCCCCCGGAGTCGCCGAAAGCATCGTCGATCGGCGCGATGCCGCTGGCCGCGCCGAACGGTGCGTCGGCGGTAGCCTCGGCCGGCGCCTCGCCGGGCGTTGTCGCGCGGAACGCGGTGAAGACCGCACCGTCCGCAGGCATAGCGATCCCCGCGGCGGCCGTCCGGACGCCGTCCGTACCGCCGCTTCGAAAACCGGCGGCGCGCCTCCGGTATCTCTTGTCGCGCAGAGCGCGCGTGCTCGCGCTCCGGCGCGTGCTCGCGTTCGGCGACGGGCGCGAGACGAACGTCACGACGAGCCTCACGACCGACATCGCGCGGCGCAAGCTCCCACCGGCCTTTGCGCCGACCCGCGACGACTTGCGCGTCGATCGGTTGCTCGGCAGCCCGCCGCGAGACGTGATTCCGATCGCGTCGGTCCGCGACTTGTTCGAGGCGCTGTCGAACAACACCGACGTCGAGTTCGAGGGCACCCCGGTACGCCTCTCCGGCGACTTCGTGCGACCCCGCGCCGTCGTGGAAGACGCGCCCGCGGGCGGCTTCGTACTGCGGATGGAGCGCGATCCCGAGGTGACCGACGTGGTCGCGATGGGCGTCGTGCGTTGTGGTGACACGCTGCGCCCCATCGCCGAAAGCACGACCACCGGACAGCTGCTCGAGCGACTCCCCCTGTCGCGCGTGTTCGTCGGCCCCGACGAAGCGGAGCTGGTGACCCAGGTGCTCCCTGAGCTCGAACGGCGCTTGCCGGTCCTGGTTGCGACCGCGCGATTGCCGCGTGTCTCGAAGGAAGCGCGGCCCCGCATCGCGATGGATTACGCGCACCAGGGGCACACCTTGTCGGTGATGCCGGTCCTCGTGTACGGCGACCCGCCGATTGCTCGCGTGGACGGCGACGCCGTCGTGGCCTTCGGCAACGAGATCCCCATTCGGCGGCCCGACGAAGAGCGCGCCGTGCTCGGTCGCTTGCGCGACGAATTGAATCTCGTTCCAGGGCGTCGCGTCGACCTCGACGGCAGCGACGCGGTCCGGTTCGCCGAGAAGCTCCGTCAATGGCAGCGAAAGAGTGGCGACCCCGCCGTCCGCGGCGGCATGCCGTTCGAAACACGTCCCTTGGTCGCGCGGATCGAGCTCACCGAAGGCCGTTTCGACGTCGTATTCGAATCCGAGGTGGAGCCCGGCGACGCGCGCCCGCCGCGCCGCGCGGACACCGCAACCGTGTTTCGCGCTTTCCGCGACGGCCTCGGACTGGTTCCGATCGACGGCGGCGGGTGGGCGCCACTTCCGTCCACTTGGCTTGCCGAACACGGCCATCGCGTGATGGATCTCCTCTCCGCGCGCGGAGAGGACAAGAAGATCCCGCTCGCCGCGCTCCCGTCGCTCGGCGCGCTCTGCGAAGCGCTCGACGTCCCGAAGCCACCCGAGCTGAAGCGGCTCTTGCCGCTGCTCGACGAGTTCACGCACATTCCCAGATTCACGCTGCCGGTGGGTCTCAACGCGACCTTGCGCGGTTACCAGGAAGGCGGCGTCGATTGGCTCGCCTTCCTGAAGAGCGTCGGGCTCGGCGCGGTGCTCGCCGACGACATGGGTCTCGGCAAGACGCTACAAACCATTTGCGTCCTCAAGGGACGCACGCTCGTCGTGTGTCCGAAGAGCGTCGTTTACAACTGGGCCGACGAAATTGCGCGGTTCCGCCCGTCGCTCCGCACCGCGACGTATCACGGGCCGCGTCGCGAGCTCGACCCGAGCGCCGACGTCACGCTCACGACGTACGCCGTGCTCCGGCTCGACGTCGAGAAGCTCGCCGCGGAAAACTGGGACGCGATCGTGCTCGACGAAGCCCAGGCCATCAAGAACTCCACGAGCCAGACCGCGCGAGCAGCGTTCGCGCTCAAGGGCGATTTTCGGGTCGCCCTGAGCGGCACGCCCGTCGAAAACCGGCTCGAAGAGTTGTGGAGCGTCATGCATTTCGCCAACCCCGGCTTGCTCGGCGGGCGAAGCGATTTCCAGGAGCGCTACGCCGAACCGATCGCGAACGGCAATGCCGAAGCGAGAGCCACTCTGCGCGCCAAGCTGCGCCCGTTCGTGCTCCGGCGCATGAAGCGCGAGGTCGTCCCCGAGCTCCCGCTGCGCTCCGATTCCGTCTTGCACGTCGAACTCGACGAAACCGAGCGCGCCGTTTACGACGCCGTGCGCGCCGCGACGAAGAAAGAGGTCGCTGAAAAGCTCGCGCAAGGCGGCGGCGTCCTCGTCGCGCTCGAGGCACTCCTCCGCCTGCGACAGGCGGCGTGTCACTCCGAGCTCGTGCCCGGCCAGCACGCCGACACCTCGTCGAAAGTCGAACGGCTCGTGGAAGCGCTGGAAGAAGCCGCCGCGGACGGCCACAAAGCGCTCGTGTTCTCCCAATGGACGCGCCTCCTCGACTTGATCGAGCCGCACCTCACGAACGCCGGCATTCGCTTCACGCGCCTCGACGGTTCGACGCGCGATCGTGCCGGCGTGGTCGCGACGTTCCAGGCCGACGCGGGACCGCCGGTCATGCTCGTCTCGCTCAAAGCAGGCGGCACCGGTTTGAACCTCACCGCCGCCGATCACGTTTTTCTGGTCGACCCCTGGTGGAACCCCGCCGTCGAAGATCAGGCCGCCGATCGTGCGCACCGCATCGGCCAAAATCGTCCGGTCATGGTCTACCGCATGGTCGCCAAAGACACCGTCGAGGAAAAAATCTTCGCCCTCCAAGGCCGAAAGCGCGCTCTCGCCGACGCCGCCCTCGGCGACACCGATCAGCGCGTCGCAATCACCCGCGAAGAGCTCCTCGCTCTCCTCGAGTAGTCGCAACCGTCCACTCGAGTGGTCGCACGCGCGATCACCGCGCGCGCACCGAGCACCGACCTGGCCCCGGCCTACGGAGCCTTTTTGGGAATGGAGTGAATGGGGTGCCGCCCCTCGCGCGGCGTCGGCCGCAACCCGCCTCCGGCGCGCGGTCCCCTCCCGACGCTCGCCTCGGAAGGCTCCGCGTGGAGGGGACTACGACGTATCGTCGTCGCGATAGCGCTGCGTCGAGCGCGAGAGGCAAGGAGCAGGGTAGGGGCAGGGCTAGGGGTAACCCGAGCGCTAGGAGTCCGTCGGGCAAAGCCCGACGGAACTCCGTCGTGATGGTCCCGTTCGAGGGGAGCGCGCTCCCCTCGAGCTCCCCCGCAAGGGGCAAGGGCTCAGGCGTGCCCGGGCAGCAGGCGGGGCCGGTAGCGAAACA
>DATBBD010000277.1:0-22650 GCA_036271175.1 Polyangiaceae bacterium
GATCGCGCCGGCCGAGTCGACCTTCGATGCCGCACGAAATACGGCCATTTCTGGGACGAATATTGCCGGCGAGTGCCCCGCAAGATCCTCCCCTGGGTTTACTAGTGACGCGCACGATTCAGGGGGACTCTAGGTCTCGCGGGCCCTCGCGGAGACGGTAGAAAATAGCGTGACCAGACCTTCGGACAAGGTCGGATGCGTCATCGTCAAATCGCGAATCGCCGTGTACGGCAGTGACTGAGTCATCGCGAGTTGAATGACGGGAAGCAGTTCACCGGCCCCGACGCCGAAACCGGTGAACCCGAGGATGCGCTCGTCGTCACCGACGAGCGCTTTGAGAAAGCCGCGCGTCTCGGAGAGCGTGCGGGTACGAAGGACGGCCGCCATCGGCATCTTGGCGAGCCGGTACGGAACGCCGCTCTCCTTCGCTCGCGTCTCGTCGAGACCGACGCGCGCGAGCTCCGGATCGGTGAACAAGCACGACGGCACCTGCCGCCCCGTCGTGACCCGATTCGCGCCGCCCAGGTTGTCGCGAACGATCCGAAAGTCTTCGAACGAAATGTGCGTGAAGTAGGGCGAGCCGGCGCAATCGCCCATCGCCCAGACGTCGGGCGCCGTCGTCTCGAGTCGCTCGTTCACGCGAACATGCCCTCGGTCGGTGAGCGCGACGCCGCCACGTGCCGCGTCGAGGTCATCGGTGTTCGGGGTGCGACCGGTTGCCACCAACAAATGCGAGCCTTCGAGCGACAGTTCCTTCCCGTCGACGGTACCGCAGAGACGGACTCGCTCGCCGGAGCGGCCTTCGACCTTCGCGAGCCGCGCGCCGACGATGAGGGCAATGCCCTCGGACGCGAACAGCTCGCTCATGGCGGTCGAAACATCGAGGTCCTCTGCCGGCAAGATCCGCGGGTTGCGTTCGACGACCGTGACGTCGCTTCCGAAACGGCGCATCGCCTGCGCGAACTCGAGCCCGACGTAGCCCCCGCCGAGCACCAGGAGATGCCGCGGGACGTCCGCGACGTCGAGGAGCTCGACGTGAGTCATCGGCGACGACTCTCTCAACCCGGGGACGGCAGCGACGGTCGCGCGACTGCCCGTGGCCAGAAAGATCTGCTCCCCAAAAATCGTTCGTGGTGGCTCGTTCCGCAAGGTGACTCGGAACGTCTTCGGCGCGACGAAGCGCGCCGTGCCTCGAAGGATCTCGTCGTGGGCCTTTTGAAATTTGCCGACGTGAATCGCCTGCAAATCGGCCACCATTTCTACCTTTCGAGCGTGCACGCGCGCCATGTCCACGCCGGCGCTCGACTCGGGCAAACCGAATTCGCGCCGGCCGAGGTACGACGCGATCTTCGCGCTGTGGACCAGGTTCTTGCTCGGCAAACAAGCGACGTTCGGGCACGCGCCGCCGAGCGCGTCGCGTTCGACGACGGCGACCCGCTTGCCGAGCGAGCCGAGGTGCCAGGCGATGGATTTTCCCGCTTCGCCGCTCCCGACGACGATGGCGTCGAATCGGTCAGGGGCGGCGATCCGAGGCGCATCGGAGCTCATGAAAACGACAGTGCAGGATCGGTGCCGTTGGGTCCACGAAACATGTGTGTCGCCGCAAGCACGCAACGCGAGCGCGACGTTTCTGCGCCGCGAAGCTCGTCGAAATTCCGCGACCGACGGAACGCGTGGGCTCGGAACTGTGCCACGTGGCAAACGCTCGCGCCGTGGTCGGAGAAGCCGTTGACGCCCCGCGCTCATCGACGTTGATTCGAGTGGTCGTGGCTTTTTTCGTCCACCGCGTTCGCGCGCTCGTCCTCGTCGTCGCGGCGCTCATCATCGGAGCACTACTGCTGTCGCCGTCGACGGCGAGCGCGTACCCCGGCCCGGTGAACGTCGACGGGAGCTCCGGCGCCGGATACATCACGACCTCGGTGATCGGCGGCGTCGCGACCGGGAGCTGCTTCGGGTGCCATTTCGGCTCGACGAACCCCCCGACGGGGTTGTCGATCAACGGTTTGGGGTTGGGCACCTTCTCCGTCCCGAACGACCGAGCGACGACATTCACGCTCACGTACAACGTCGGCTCGGGCAAGCCGTACGGCGGATTTTTGATCGCGCACAACGACGGGACGTCGAACGACGCGGGCGGGACGCTCGGCGTTGGAAGCGACGGAAACGAGCACGCCTGTGGTCCGCTCGACGGATTCCCCTGCAATGCGACCTCCGACGGCAACACCGAGGTCATGCACGCGGCGCCGAAGGCAAACTCCGGCGGCACGGTGTCGTTTCAGTTCTCGTTTTTGCCACCGGCCGGAAGCTGCGCGACGTACGGGTTCGACGTCTGGGCAAACAACGTGAACGGCGACGCGAACTGCGACGGCAGCGACGTTCCCATCGAAGGGAGCTTCGCGATCGCCGTCACGTGTCCCCCCTCGAACGACCCGTGCAAGTCGTCGACCTGCAACGGCAACACCTGCGGAACGACGCTGCTCACCGGCAACGCGTGCAACGACGGGCAGCTCTGCACCTACAACGACACGTGCACCGCGGGCGCCTGCGCAGGAACGACGATCACCTGCGCGAGCGACGACTGCAACACGCGGAGTTGCAACGGCACCGCGTCGTGTTCGGTCTCGTCGCTCGACGGAACGACGTGCGACGACGGCGAACCGTGCACGGTCAACGACACCTGCGCTTCCGGCACATGCGTCGGAACTCCGACCGGCTCTTGCACGACCCAGCGCCCGAACGGCAGCGCGTGCACCGGAGCGGCGCAGTGCGCGTCGGGTCTCTGCGTCGACAAGGTGTGCTGCAATTCGAGCTGCACCGGGCAATGTCAGGCGTGCAATCTCCTGAAGTCGAAGGGCACCTGCACCGCCGTCACGGGGCAACCGGTCGCACCTCGGCAAGCCTGCGCGGGAGACGGCACGTCGTGCTCCGGCGCGTGCAACGGCAGCGCGACGTCGTGCGCGTTTCCGCCCGCGACCACGGTCTGCCGCACCGCCGGGTGCACGAACGACGTCGCGACACTCGCAGCCAACTGCGACGGCAAGGGAACGTGCCCCACGGCGGGCACGCAGAACTGCGCGCCGTACGTGTGCGGCCCTACCCAATGCGACGGCGCGTGCACGGTGACGGCCGAGTGCGACGCGGGGTTTTACTGCTCGGCGGGGAAATGCATTTCACTCGTCGCGGGAGGCAGCGCTTGCAAATCCGACCAGCAATGCTCGACCGGCTATTGCGTCGACGGCGTTTGCTGCGACACGCGCTGTTCCGGCGAATGCGAAGCGTGTAACGTCGTCGGCGAAATCGGGATGTGTTCGCCGCTCGTGGACGCGCAGCCGCACACACCGAAAGTCCCTTGCGTCACCGACGGCTCGCCGTGTGGCGGGATCTGCGACGGCACGAGTCGCGTCGGCTGCGTCTACCCCGGTCCGTCCGTTTCGTGCCGCGCGGCGAGTTGCACGGACGGCGTGGCGATGGTGGGCGCCGCCTGCAACGGCACCGGAACCTGTCCGGCACTCGAGCAAGTCACGTGCGGCAAGGCCTGCGTCGGCAAGCTGTGCGGCACCGAGTGCGTGACGTCCGGACAATGCAACCAGGGCCAATTCTGCCAGGCCGGCAGGTGCGCACCTCAGCTCGAAAACGGCGGAAAATGTACGAATTCGAGCGAGTGCATCTCGTCCTTCTGCGTCGACGGCGTGTGCTGCGACTCCGCGTGCAGCGGACAATGTGAAGCGTGCGACAACAGCGGCAACGAGGGAACGTGCTCCGCGGTCTCCGGCGTTCCGCACGGTGACCGGCCGATTTGCGTCGGCGGCACGTCGGCGTGCGCGGGAAGGTGCGACGGAAAGACGCTCACGTCGTGCGCGTATCCCGCCGCCACCAAGGTTTGCGCGACGGGAAAATGCAGCGGGGACGTCGCGACGCTCCCGCGGGTGTGCACGGGAGAGGGAACCTGCGGCGTCACTCAGCAGCAGCTCTGCTCGCCGTTCACCTGCGGCGCGACGCAGTGCAACGGAAATTGCACGCTCGACACGGATTGTCCGAGTGCCGACTATTGCTCGGCGGGTGTGTGCCGGCCGCAAAATCCGCTCGGCGCTCCGTGCGCCGGACCGAATCAATGCTCGAGCGGATTCTGCGTCGACGGCTTGTGCTGCAATCGGGCGTGTGACGGTCAGTGCGAGGCCTGCGATAGCCCGACCAGCACGGGCATGTGTACGGCCGTCGCAGGCGCGCCGCACAACGCGCGCACCCCTTGCGGCGGCAATGGCCTCTGCGCCGGCACCTGCGACGGCACCAACGCGAACGGGTGCCACTTTCCGAATCAGGCGGCGAGCTGCGGAAATCCGGCGTGCAACGGTGGGATCGTGGCGGACGCACCGCTCTGCAACGGCGTCGGCAATTGCATCGCGAGCACGACGGTCACCGACTGCTTTCCGTTCGGGTGCGGCTCCGACGGGCGGTCGTGCCTCACCGAATGCGCGACGAACGCCGATTGTGCGCCCGGACTGTCGTGCAACCACGGGTCGTGCATCGGTACATCGCCGGACGGCGGCAAAGGTCCGACGACGGCGGACGGCGGCGCCGGCTCGAGCACCGGAGGAGCGACCCACCATGTGGACGGAGGCAGTGAAACCGCGGGCTCGGGTGGATCGACCGGCACGGGCGGCGCACTCGACGGCGGGGCGCGGCTCGATGCCGGCGTCCGCGATGCCGGCGTGAGCAAAGGTGAGGGCTCGAACGGGAAGACCGACCAGGGGTGCGGCTGCCGCATCGCAACCACAACGGACGGCGATGCGCGAGCGCTCTTCGCCGGGGTAGCCGCAATCTCGCTCATCGCCCGACGCCGAAAGAAGAGGCGCGCGACGCCAGCAAGTGAAGCGCGCCCGGCCGCTGCCGGCTAGGCTCGACTATCTTGGCTCCCCGAGGCAGATCATGACCATCGACGACAGACTCAGCGTCGGCACCGACGAGAAGTTCCGGCGAGCGAGCGATGCGGCGCAGATCTTTTACGAAGAACCCCGCTGCGTGATGGGTTCGTTCAAGAACCTGGCGGTCGTCATCTGGGGAACACAGGCCACGCTTCCGCTCGCGGAACAGCTCGAGACGTTCTCGGAAAACCTGATCCGAAGATACCCGGAGGGCGTCTCGCTCGTGCAAGTCATCGCCAATCAAGCGCCGTTGCCGGCATCGGCGACGCGCGACAAACTCGACAGAATGACCGAGCGGTTCGCGCCGCATCTCGCTTGTGTCGGGACGGTCGTCGAGGGCTCGGGGTTCTGGGCCAGCGCCATGCAGAGCTTCATCACGAGTCTCCACTGGGTGTCGCGGCGGCCGTTCAAGGTGAAGATCACCTCGAGCCTCATCGAGCTGTCGACGTGGCTTCCGAAGGCGCACGAAGAGCGGACGCGCGTGCGCTTCACGGCCCCGCAATTTCTGTCCGCCGCTTACTCGCTCCGCGAACGCATTCAGTGAGCCGCGCGCTACGGCTTGGCGCGGAGGACGGCGCGAGCCGTGGCGGGTCGCTTGCCGGACAAGTGCGACAAGACGCTCTGCACCGTACGTTCGAGCGACGCCTCGGTCTTCAGCGCGTTGAGGTAACGCAAGATCTCCTTGCGACGGGACGGCGTGAGCGCGTCGAAGGCGCGGCGGCATGACGGATGGGCGTCGAAGGCCCGAGCGAGCGCCGGATTCATCGGCGTGGTCCGCGGGCGGCCGTCGAAGTCGAGGACGACGGTGGCCTCGTCGCCGACGTCGATTCCGGCCGCCGTTCGCATCGGCGTGTTGAGATAAAGCCGCCATACCGCGCGATACTTCACGAGCGTCTGCAAGAACGGCTTGCCGTTGAGCGTCCCTTGCACCGGGATCGGACTCTGCGATCGCTTCGCGTGTTCGAAAATCCAGTCGAGGACGTCCTTCGGGACGCGCACGTACGGATTGATCCCGATTTTTTGGACCTTCGCTACGAACGGGGTCGGGCGCGCGCGGCGGCGTGATCCAGCCATTTTTTCGCGATGAATCGTACGGCGGAAATATTCGACGCCGCCAGGTGAAAGCACGACGCCCGGACGGCGCGGTGGCGCTTGCAGAAGGCGCCGACTTCGGGCACGACGAAGCGAGGGAGCGCTCTCGCGCCGAGGTGACCATCGCGACGTCCGTTTCCGTTCAAGCCGTCCGTCACCACTTCGACGACAAGCCGATCCTCGACGGCATCGATCTCGACGTCGAAGGCGGCGCGTTCGTCGCGTTGCTCGGGCCCTCAGGCTGCGGAAAATCGACGCTCTTGCGCCTCATCGCCGGGCTCGACACGCCGAGCGAAGGCACGATCCGCGTCGAGCACGACGGAGCGCCAGGAGCGCCGGGGCGAACGGCGTTCGTATTTCAGGACGCGCATCTCTTGCCGTGGCGAACCGTGCTCGACAACGTCGCGTTGCCCCTCGAGCTCCGCGGCGTAGCCCGCGACGAAGCGCGACGGCGTGCGCGCGCGCCGCTCGCCGAAGTGGAGCTCGCGGACGATGTCTCTGCGTTTCCCGATCAGCTCTCGGGCGGCATGCGGATGCGGGTCTCGATCGCCCGCGCGCTCGTCACCGAGCCGAGCTTGCTCCTCTTGGACGAACCTTTCGCGGCGCTCGACGAGCTCACGCGCCTTCGTCTCGATGAACGGCTCCGCGCACTGTGGGAACGGCGACGCATGACGGTGCTGTTCGTGACGCACTCGCTCTCCGAGGCGACGTTTCTGTCGAACCGGGCCATCGTCCTGTCGAAACGACCGGCGAAGATCGTGCTCTATCGCGTCCTCGCTCTGCCGAACGAACGCGACGCGCCGCTGCGCGCGACGCCGGCGTTCAGCCACGAAGTCGCGGCGCTCTACGACGCCCTCGAAAAGCACGGAGGGCTCGATGACCGGCGCGTTTCGTAACGCGTTCCCTCCGCTCGTGACGTTGGTCGTCGTGGGCGGGGTGTGGGAAGTCGCCGTTCGCGCGCTCGCGGTGCCGGCGTATCTCGTCCCGCCTCCGTCGGCGATTTTCGCGACGCTCTTCGCCGAGCGAGCCACGCTCTCGTCGTCCATGCTGACCACGGGCACCGGCGCCGTCATCGGTCTCGGGCTCAGCCTCGTCGTCGGAAGCCTGGTCGGGCTCGTGCTGTCCTTGTCGCGCACCCTCGAGCGCGCGCTCTATCCGTACGCGGTGTTCTTGCAGACGGTGCCGATCGTCGCGATCGCGCCGCTCATCGTGCTCTGGTTCGGCCCCGGGCTTCGCGCCGTTTCGGTGTCGGCGTTCATCGTCTCCGTTTTTCCGATCATCGTCAGCACGCTCGCGGGCCTTCGCGGGGTCGATTCGCGGCTCGGCGATCTGTTCCGCCTCTACGACGCCTCGCTCGTTGCGACGCTCGCGAAACTCCGTCTCCCGTCGGCGGTGCCGAGCATGGTGACCGGCTGGCGCGTCGCGGCGGGGCTCTCCGTCATCGGCGCGATCGTCGGCGAATTCGTCGCGGGCTTCTCCGAGGGGCACGCGGGGCTCGGCATCATCGTTTTGTCGGCGTATCGGCAACTGCGGACCGATTTGCTGTTCGCGGCGGTCATTTTGGCGGCAACGCTCGGCCTTTTGCTCTTCTTTGCCGCGAGCGTCGCGGGCGCGCTCCTCTTGCGCCGGCTCCGCATGCCGGGATAGGAACGAGGCTTGTCGACGATGAACACGGTCGGAACGCGCACGGCGTTGACGCTGATCTCCGCGCTCTGCGCGCTCGCGTGCGGAAAAAAAGCGACATCCGCCGGCTCGGAAGGTGCACCCCTCGCGTCGTCATCGGCCGCGCCGACGAACACGCACGTCACGTTGGCGCTCAACTGGGTTCCGGAGCCCGAGTTCGGCGGGTTCTACGCCGCGCGCGAGAGCGGCGCGTACGCGAAGAACGGCCTCGACGTCGAGGTGCGCGGCGGCAGCGCGGACGTTCCCGTCGTGCAAATGGTCGCGACGGGCCGCGTCGAGTTCGCGACGGTCGGCGGCGACGAGCTCGTCATTGCGGAGTCGCGCGGCGCCGACGTGGTCGCCGTCTTCGCGACGTTCCAAACGTCGCCTCAATGCATCATGGTGCATGCCGAACGCCACCTCACGAAGCTCGAAGACGTGTTTCAATCGGGAACCGTCGCGCTCGAAACCGGGCTCTCGTTCACCAAATTCCTCAAAGCGAAGTTCAAGTGGGGCGGCGCGACCGTCGTGCCTTATGACGGCGGCATCGCGCATTTTCTGATCGACCCGAACTTCGCGCAGCAAGGCTACGCGACGTCGGAGCCCATCGCCGCGAAGCGAGCGGGACAAAACCCGCAGGTCTTTCTCGTCTCCGACGCCGGCTTCAATCCGTACGACACCGTCGTGGTCACCGGACGGAAGTTCGCGGAGAATAATCCGGACCTCGTCCAGAAATTCGTGCTCGCGACACGCGCCGGTTGGCGGAACTATCTCGACGACCCCGCGCCGACGAACGCCGTGCTCGGCAAGCTCAACAAAACCATGGACGCCGCCACCTTCGCCGCGATCGCCGACGCGCAAAAACCCTTCATCGAGACGCCGGAAACGAAGAAGCTCGGCCTCGGCGGCATGACGACCGAGCGATGGAAAGCACTGTCGCAAACCTTGCTCGATCTGTCGCTCATCCCGAGCGCGCCGAACCCGAGCACGTTGTTCATCGCGCCGCCGCCGCCGTGATGCGTTGCCGGCCCGCGCGCGCAACGCTACCTCTGCCGCATGTACACCCCCGCTCCCGGAACGCCGCCTTACGCTCCCCCACCTGCCCCGTATGCGCTCCCCGCGCCGCAACTGGTCCGCGTCGTCGACGTGGACATGCCGTTCTCGTCGTTGGTCGGGTTCCTCATCAAGCTCGCGCTCGCCGCGATCCCGGCGATGTTCATCGTCAGCTTGTTCTTCGGGTTCATCGCGCTGATGAGCGCGCTCTTGTTCGGCAGCCTACTCGGCAGTCTGTTCGCGCCGCATGGCATCCACTTCTAGTTCTTTGATTTGGGGGGCGCCTTCGTCGTCGCTCGGGCTCGTAGACTCTGGCGCGTAGCCCCGGAGCGCGACCGTCAAAACGCCGGGCAATACGACGAGCGACAGCGCCGTGCTCACGAGCATCCCGATGACCACCGCGGTCGCGAGTGGACGCTGAACTTCCGACCCCGCACCGGTCGCGATGGCCATGGGCAAAAAACCCAAGGACGCGACCATCGCCGTGGTCAGAACGGCTCGCACCACGGCGTGCGCGCCATGTTGCACCGCGAGCTCCCCCGGTTCCCCCGCGAGGAGACGGCGGCGAGCCTCGTTGGCGACGACCACGCCGTTCAAGACGCCGATGCCGCCGAGGGCGACGAACCCGACCGCGGCGGGCAGACTGAACGACAAACCGCGGAATAGCAGCCCCATCATGCCGCCGGTGAGCGAGAGCGGCACCAAGGTGAAGACGGCGAGCGCGAAGCGAGCGCTCTGGAACATCCAGAGCAACATACCGAAGATGATCCCCAGGACGGCCGGGATCACGACGGCGAGGCGTGCGCTCGCTCGTTCGAAGTTCTCGAATTGCCCGCCCCACTCGATCCGATAACCGGTGGGCAATGCAACTCGCGACGTGACCTTGGCGCGCGCCTCGGCCACCCACGACACGAGGTCGCGCCCGCGGAGGTTCACGTCGACGCGAACGGCGCGTTCGCGATTTTCGCGCCGGATCGCCGTCGGTCCGTCGCCTTCGGACAGCGTCGTCACTTCGCGGAGCGGAATGCCCTGCCCGTTCGCGGTGGCCACGAAAAGCTCGCCGAGCGCGGCCGAGTTCGGCGCCGAAGGCGGCGCGAGCACGCGAATGTCGAAACGGCGTTCTTCTTCGTACAAGCTCCCGACCGGGATCCCCTCGCGAGCGGCGCGCAGCACGGCGAGAGCGTCATCGACGCGGACGCCGAACCGTGCGAGGCGCTGCCGGTCGACGATGGCGCTGATGATCGGTTGGCCGAGGATGCGCTCGACGCGAAGATCGCCGGTGCCGCGCACGCTCCGGACCTCCTTCGCGACGTCGTTCGAGAGGCGCACGAGCTCGTCGAGATCGTCGCCCAAAATTTGGATCTGCACGTCCGCTCGCGATCCACTGATGAGCTCGTTCGTCTTGTCTTCGATGGGCTGAGAGACGGAGACGAACGTCCCGGGCACGCGCGCCTCGACGCGTCGCTTGAACGCCTCCGACAGGTCGTCGAAATCGTGCGAAGTGGTCCACTCGTCGATGGGGAGAAGCCGCACGAGGATGTCGGTGTTGTCGTTGCCGACGGGATCGATGGCGACCTCGGCGCGACCGGTCATCGCCACCGTGGTCACGACCTCCGGAAATTCGTGCAGCACTTTTTCCGTCTCGAGATCGAGCCGGCGCGCCTCCGACAGCGAAATGCTCGGGGCGCGACGAATGGTGACGACCGCGTCGCCTTCGAAGATGCGCGGAACGAACTCGGCGCCCGCGCGAGTGAACAGAATCGAGACGCCGGCGAGGAGCGCGACGGACAGCGCGAACGTCGCCCAGCGGTACGCCACGAACCGCGGAATGAAGCGCCCGTACGCGGCGGCGATGGCGTCCATCCACTTCGGGCCGTGGTGACGAAGCGGCGGAACCAGGGCGACGAGCAGCGCCGGAAAAAAGAACACCGCGTACACCAGCGCTCCGAACAGCGCACACGCCATGGTGATCGCCATCGGCCGGAACATTTTCCCCTCGACCCCTTCGAGCGCGAGGAGCGGCAAGTACACGAGCATGATGATCGCGACGGCGAACGCGACGGGCCGCGCGACGGCGCCGGCGATCTGACGATATTCGCGTTCGCGGGCCGCGCGCGTGAGCGCTCGACCGGCGGTGGCGCCGATGACGGCCTCGAGCACGACGATCGGGCCGTCGACCAGGAACCCGAAGTCGATGGCGCCGAGGGACATCAGATCTCCGGTGACGTGGAACGCGCGCATGCCGAGGAGCGCGACGCTCATCGCCGCGGGAATGCCGAGCACCACCGAGAGCGCGCCGCGCCACGTCCCGAGAAACAGCGCGAGCACGATGGTGACGACCACGACGCCCTCGAAGAGATTTTTCACCACCGTGCCGATGGTGCGGCCGACGAACTCGCCGCGGTCGTAGATGACGTCGACCTTGACGCCCGGAGGCAGCTCTTTGCGGATCTCGACGACGCGTGCGCCGACGTCGCGAACGACGTCTTTGCTGTTCGCTCCGAGGAGCATCATGACGATGCCGGTTACCGCTTCGCCTTTACCGGCGTGGGTGATCACGCCGTGCCGGAGCGCCGGCGCGACGCGAACGTCGGACACGTCGCGGACGAGCACCGGCGTCCCTTGCGAGTCGGTGCGGAGAACGACGTCGCCGATGTCCTGTTCGGTCGCGAAGGCGCCCTGACCGCGGACGTTGAAGGCCTCTTGCCCGCGCTCGACGTACCCGCCGCCGACGTTGACGTTCGCGGCCCGCACCGCGTCCACCACTTCGTCGAGATCCATCCGATGCGCGCGCAACTTCACCAGATCGAGCACGACCTGAAATTGCTTGAGCTCGCCGCCCATGGTGTTCACCTCGATGACGCCCGGAACGTTGCGAAGCCTTGGAACGATGTCCCAGTCGAGCAACGTGCGGAGCTGCATCGGCGAGTGACGGTCGCTCTTCACGACGAATTGATAAATTTCGCCGAGCCCCGTCGACACCGGCGCGAGCTCGGGCGTGGTCGCCGACGGCGGAAGCTCGACACCGCGGAGCCGTTCGAGGACGAGCTGCCGCGCGAACCAGACGTCCATGGCGTCGTCGAAAACCACGGTCACCGCCGAAAGCCCGGAGCGCGACGTGCTGCGGAGCTCGACTCCTCCGGGAACGCCGTTCAGTGCGTTTTCGATCGGCGTCGTGACGGTGCGTTCGATTTCCACCGGCGTGAGGCCGGAAGCCGTCGTGAGCACCGCGACCTGGATCGTCGACACGTCGGGGAGCGCGTCGATGGGCAATGTCGAAGCGGCCCAGCCGCCCGCGGCGAGCAACAGAAAGAGCGCGGCAATGACGGCGCCGCGAAAGCGGATCGAAAGAGTGACGATGCGTTCGAGCATGGTGGCGCCTATCGGTAGAGCTCGCTCTTCAGAGCGAAGACGCCCTCGGTCACCACCGATTGGCCGGGAGAGAGACCGGACACGACTTGGGTGTTCTGTTCGTCGCTTTCGCCGAGCTCGACGGCCGTCGCGACGAGACGATTTTCCGACTCGGCGACGAACACCGTCGATTTTCCGTCGACGAAGGTGATCGCCGAACCGGGAACGACCAGCGCCTTGGCCGGGCCCTTTTCGGAGACATGGATCTTCGCGGTCACGGCCTGACCGGGCCGGAGTCGTCGCGCCCGGTTGTCGACTTCGATGCGAACCTCGCCGGTTCGCGTCGCGGGATCGATCTGTTCGCCGACATGCGACACTTGCCCGTAGAGGGTCTCCGTGGAGCCGCCGAGCGACGCGAGCTCGACCGCGTCTCCGAGCGCGATGCGATCGAGCGCACGCTCGAACACCGCGAGCTCGACCCATAGGTGGTCGAGATCCGCGACGCGAAAGGCGGTGAGCTCGGCCTCGACGGATTGTCCGGCGCTCAAATGCCGCTCGACGACGGTGCCCGCGAGCGGCGCGCGTAGCTCGTGGATCCCGATCGGCCCGGGTTGACTCTCGGGTGCCGTTCCGGCGAGCGCGGACACTTGATGCTGCGCGGCGATGAGCTTCGAGCGAAATTCTTCGAGCGTCGCGAGCGCGGCTTCGACTTCCCGGGTCGTCGTCAGTCCGCGCTCGGCGAGGTCTTTCTCGCGGTCGTAGTTTTGCTCCGCCGCCTTCTTCTGCGCGGCGTACATGACGAGGCTCGCTTCGGCGCCGCCGAGCTCGGGGCTGTCGATCTCCGCGAGAAGCTCGCCTTTTTTGACCTCGTCGCCCTCGAAGCGGGCGATCGAACGAACCAGCCCTTTCAGTCGCGTTCCCACCGCCGCGTCGTGTCGCGGATCGAAGTCGACGGTGCCGGACACTTTCACGAGCGGGCTCAGAGCGACCTCGACGACGGGGCGCACCGCGAGACCCATGCGTTCCTTGAACGCGCGCGGAACGAGTACCGCGCGTCCGTCGACCACGGGCACCTCGCTCGGCGCAGGAGCGGCCGCCTCCGTACGGCCCCTCGAAACGACGAGCCCGACGACGCAAGCGATCGCGACGGGGATCCCGATGAGCCACGGCCAATGCCGTCGCCGTCCGAGCGCGGTCGGCGCGCCATTTTCTTCGATTCGCGCGTTCATCCGAACCTTCCCGTGATCTGAGCGAGCTCGCTCGCGAGGGTCCATTCACGAAGCACCAAGTCGAGCTCGCGGAGCCGCAAGAGCCCGACTTCGCGCCGGCTGGTGAGCACCGGGAAGAGATCGCTCTTGCCGGCGCGTTGCATGTCGATGGCCGCTTCGACCGCGGCCGCTGCCGCCGGCTCGGCCTCGCCGGCGAGGACGTCGAGCGCTCGCCGCACTTCGCGAAGCTCGTCCTTGACGGCGCGAAGCCTCGAGCGAAGCACCCGTCGATTCGTTTGCTCCTCGGTGAGCGCGCGCGCACGTTCGGCGTCCGCGCGCGCCGCTTCGCCCTGGTATCGCTGCACGACCGGAAACGCGTACGCCACGCCGCCCCCGAGTCGCGGTGCGCCGAGCGCGTCGCGCCCCCCGGTGAGCATCAAGCTGAGCGACCCCGACTCCCCTTCGCGTCGCAAGCGGTCCTTGGCCCGCGAGTAGTACGCTGCTTGTGCGCGCGAGACCGCGAGCGACGGCGCGCCTTCGATGTCCGACGCTTCGATGAGCGGGGCGCGCTCCAAGGCTCCCGGTGCCTGCGCGTATACGTCGCCGGTCAAGCGTCCGAGCTCCGACAGTCCGCGCCCGAGATCCGCGCGACTCTCTTCGACGAACACGCGGTAGCGGGCGAGCTCGAGCTCGGCGAGGCGCGCGTCGCGCAACGTCGCGTCGCCTGCCTTGAATCGCGCTTCGTAGCTCGTCGCCTCCGCGCGCGACACGTCGAGCAGCTGCTCGAAGAGCCGGACGCGTTCGGCGACCACGGAAACGTAGCCGTAGACGCCCAACGCTTCTGCCTGCGACGCCATCTCTCTCTCGCTCAGTTGGTGCTCGCGAACGTCGATCAAGGCCCGAGCTTCGGCGACGCGCGTGCCTCGCTGACCCGCGACCTCGAACGGGAGCCACAAGGTGCCGTCGACGGTGAGCGTGCGCGACGCTCCCGCCGTGGGCGCGACACCGACGACCTCGAGATACGGATTGCCGAGCGGTGGCAATCGCGCGCCGAGGAGCGTCGAGCGCGCGGTCGCAACGTCCGCGCGACCGAGCACCACCGACGGCGCGTGGGCGCGTGCACGCTCGAGGACGCGCGAAAGCGATGGAATGGACACTCCGTCGATTTCGGGCTCGGCACCCTGAACCGTCGAAGCGCAAAAAATCAAAACCAGAAACACGGCGAACGGGATTCGCCACTGTGCAATTGCGAGAAACATCGCACTGACTCCACACGACCCGCTCGGCGAGCGCCGAGCGCGTTGACTGGGAAGGAGGGACGCGCACGCTGAGGAGCGCATGACGACGCCGAGGCCGGACGCCTTCTGCGTCGACGGCGCGACGAGGGCTCGCTACCGGTTACGGCAGCGGCAGATTCCGCCCACTCAGGTGGACAGAGGGTCGATCACGCGAGCTCGGCCGACTGGAGGGTCGCCCGCGTCCATACGTGGCCGATGCCTGAGGACGCGGACGACGGCGCTTCCCGCACTTTCTCCGGATTCGCCGATCGAGCGCAAATAATGCTGAGACCGCGCGTCCGACGCGCTTCGCGTCGCGGGCGGAAGCGCAGGCGGTTCACGTCGAAATGGCGGCGCCGGCGCGACGTGCGCGACCGAGCGACCGCCGACGAGTACCGCGTCGCGGACCACGTGATGATGCGACGCGACGACGTGTGGAACCGTCCCCGCGGCGTAGGCGGGCGCAGGGCCGTGCTGCACGACCACCACCGCGATCGCCATCGCGAGCAGTCTCAAGAGCGAGACGACGAGAGGATTGTGGGTTCGACGCATGCCGGCGCGACGTGAACGTCGCCTCACTATTAAGGCGGAACTTCACGTTCGGCAACCGCGGCTCAATTTTCCGCGCGCGCTGCCTGAGATTTCTCACGTCGCCCGGGCGTCGACGCCTATCAAGATTTTCTCAAGATTCGTGGGGCCGCTCGCAACGAAAATCAGTCGAAACAATCCGGCTCCTACCTTGCGCTTAATTCGCACCACACACGATTGCGATCGAGAGCGGATGTCTGCTTTCCCTCTCGCGAATCGTGACGAGTGCTGCATTCGACAATTCTGGGAGGTATTCGATCATGGCTGAACCAGCTCAAAGCGCAGATACGTCCGCGCCGACCTCATCGCGGGCGACGTTGGGGCTCACGGGTCTCACCATCAACGCCATGGCGCTCATCGCGCCCGGAGCGTTCTTGTGGCTCACCTTCCAGATCCAGGCGCTCTACGGCGCGCCCATGGCTGGCTCGGCGATGTGGTTCGGCATTCTGGCCGCACTCCTTCTCTGCTTCGCCACCGCGATCAGCTACGCGGAGCTCTCGAAACTCTACCCGGGTGCAGGCTCGTCGTACTTCTTCGCCGAGCAAGCGTTCCTCTCGAAGACGAAGGCGTTCCGCCTCGCTCGGCTCATGAAGTTCATCACCGGCTGGGCGAGCCATCTTTACTACTGGGTCTACCCGGGCTGCATGGTGGGCGTCACCGCGCTCATCAGCGGCTATCTGCTGAACCAGTTCTTCCCGGACACGTTCAGCGGCGGCTTCAACAGCCCGCTGTTCATGTTCGTCTTCTGCATCGCGTTCGCGTTCGGCGTCGCGTACATCGCGTTCCGCGGAGTGACCGGGACGACGGCCGTGAACATGGCCATCAACATCGTGCAGATCTCCGCGCTCGTCGTCTTCGGCGTGATGGCGATCGCGTACCGCGTCGGCCACGGCGAAGGCGCCACGGGCTACCAGCTCGTCAACGGAATGCCGGTCGATTTCGTCGTCGCGCAAGAACCGGTCATCGAAAATGGGAAGCCGAAAGTCGACTCGACCGGCGCACCCGTTCTCGAGAACAAGATGGACGCGAGCGGCAACCCGGTGCCGGAGATGAAGGACGGCAAACCGGTCCCCTTCACCCTCACCTATACGGACGCCGCGAGCACCACGATGGAGCCGTCCGACGCCGACCATCCGAGCGATCTCACGCCGCACTTCAAGCTGCACTCGGGCGCCGCCTCCGTCGTCGCTCCGCACAACATCTCGTTCATCTTCATTCAGGCGTGCGTCGCGATTCTAATCCTGGTCGGGTTCGAGTCGGTGACGTCGATGGGCGAGGAGGCGAAGAATGCGAAGCGCGACATCCCGCGCGCCGTGCTTCTCTCGCTCGGGATCCAGGGGCTCCTTTGCTACCTGTTCGAGTATTTCGCTGCGAACTACTTCCTGAACTCGGGCTACACGCTGAGCAATGCTGCGGCGTCCGGCGCTCCGATCGGCGACATGATGGTCATCGTCGGAACGCACGTCTTCGGCAGCTACTCCGCGGGACGAGCGTTCATGCTCATCGAAGCGTTCACCGTGTTCCTCGCGCTCATCGGGACGACGCTCGCCTGTCTGAGCACCGGCGCGCGAGTCACTTACGCGATGGGCCGCGACGAGGAGGTACCCGAGCACTTCGGAATGCTCCACGGCGACAAGCTCACTCCGCACCGGGCCATCTGGACGCTGGCCGCCATCTCGGCCGTCATCGGCATCCTCACGGTGTCGTGTTACCTCGGCGGAACGACGCCCGCGCCGCTCGACGCGAAGTATCACAACTTCTGGTACAGCTTCGGGCTCTTCGACCCCGACACGATCAGCAAGCTGCCGAACACGTTGGTCATCGTCACCCTCGTCAGCAACTTCGGCACGTTCTTGCTGTACATGGTGACCTGCATCGTCGCGATGGTGGCGTTCCACGAGCACCACACGTTCAGCGGCTTCAAACACCTCGTCATTCCGATTTTCGGCCTCGTCGCGAACCTCCTCTGCATGCTCTTTTACTTGGTCGGCCCGTTCTTGGTGTCCGGCATGAGCGTGAAGGAGCCCTTCATCGCACTCTCGATCTGCGGAGCGTGGGGTCTCTACGGCGCCGTGTACTTCCTGAGATCGAGCAAGGCGAAGGGGAAAGCGGTCTTCATCGAGAAGAGGCCCGTGACGGCGTGAATCGGAATCGACTCGTGTCGCACATGTAGGACGTGAGCAGCCATCCCCCTCCCTGGTTGAGGGGGATGGTCCCCCAGCGCTGGGCCCCGAGTGCGCGCCGTGGAATGCTGAACGGGCACCCGTGGCGAAATTCAAAGGCACCGTATTCACGTCGACCCGAGCGTTCACCGAACACAGGTTCGGACCGTTGGCGGTCGAAGAGTGCTTCGCGACGATGGAACCGGCGGATCGCGCCATGCTCGAAGGCGTCACTGCCGTCGGCTGGTACCCCGTCGAGCCGATCCTTCAGTATCATCGCGCGCTCGAAAAACTTTACGGCAAGGGCAGCGGTTACAAGGTTTGCGAGGAGGCCGGACGATTTAGTGCCGAATGGTCGCTGAACAGCGTCCTCAAGATGTTCGTCCGCCTCCGCTCTCCCCATTGGCTCGTCAAAAAGCACGGAAGTGTCTGGGGTCGGTATCACGACACGGGGCGGTGGGAAGCGTCACCGGAGAAGGAAGGCAGCCTCTGGGGGCGGCTCTCGGACTTCGAGGTGCGTGATCCGGCGTTCTGTGCGCGTCTCTCGGGGTGGCTTCGCGGCGCCATCGAAGCGACCGGCGGCAAGAACGTCCGGGTCATCGAGTCGACGTGTCGATCGCGTGACGGCGCGTTTTGTCAGTTCGACTGCACGTGGAAATAGTTCGTCTGCCGGTTCGTCGAGAGCACTCGGCGCTCAGCGTCCGACCCAGCCCTTCAATAGATCGCGAAAGCCGCTCTTCGAGCGCGTGATCGGCTCCGCCGTCTGACGAAATACCGCGGCGGTCACGTTGTCCATCGTTCCCTTCTCGTTCGCTCGGTCGACGAGCGTGCGAACCGCGTTGGCACTGTCGTCGGTCGCGGCGAGCCGCGCGAGCTCTACGTCGTCGAGCGTCGTATAGAGGCCGTCACTCGCGAGCAAGAGGACGTCGCCCTCCGCGAGCGCTTGCGTCATGCGATCGACCGCGACGATGAGCTCCGAACCGACGCTACGGGTGAGCGTGCCGCGCTCGGGGTGCGTCCGGAGCTTTTCCTTGCTGAGTAGACCAATGCGCGCGCGCCCGGCGCCGACGGTGTGGTCCTTCGTGAGCTGAGTGAGCCGTCCGGCGCGAATCAAATAGAGCCGGCAATCGCCGACGTGCGCGGCGGAGAGAAAGCCGCGATCCACCGAGACGACCGTCAACGTCGTGGCCATCCGGCTGAGCTCGGTGACCACCATCGCGCGATCGCGGATCTCGATGTTGGCGCGCTGCACGGCGCGCGAGAGGCGCTTATCGGCGCTCCACTCGGCTGGAAAGCCACGATACGCCGCGAGCGAGACCTCGATCGCCATTTCGCTCGCGAGCTCGCCGCCTTCGTAACCGCCGACGCCGTCCGCGACCGCGAACACGACGGAGGCGTCACCGTCGGTGAAAAAGCCGTAGCAGTCTTCGTTGTTGTCGCGCTCGTTACCGAGGTCCGTGAGGAGCGCGAGATCGAAACCCCAGGTCGGGCCCGGGTCGAGGCATTGAAGGCCCTCTCGCCGAGCGAGCGTCCGGGGTGCTTGGTCGTCGTTCGAGGGCATGGCATCCGAGCCGATCTACGTATGCGGATAGGCGTCCGAGCCCATCTCCATCGTGTCGAGACCCACCGATTCCGCTTCGGCTCCGACTCGGTTGCCGAGGAGCCGTTCGACGGCCAGGAAGAACCCGAACGAAAGCCCGAACACCACGACGGCGTTCACGACGACCCCGATGCTCTGCGCGGCCAACTGACTCGCGTCGCCGAAGAGGAGCCCTCGCACCGGGCCTTCGACGCCGTTCCATCCGCTGCCGTACGTCCCGTCGGCGAACAACCCGACGGAGAGTCCACCCCATGCCCCACAAACGCCGTGCACGCTCACCGCGCCGACCGGATCGTCGATGCGGAACTTCTCCTCGAGAGCGGAGACCGAGTAGACGACGAGCAATCCGGCGATCGTTCCGATGAGGACGGCTGCGGCGGGCGGTACGAAGGCGCACGGCGCCGTGATCGCAACGAGCCCACCGATGAGCCCGTTGCACGCCATCCCGATATCGGGGCGACGGTGCCGTTGCCAGACGTAGAAGAGCGCGGAGATCGCGCCCGCCGACGACGACAACATCGTGTTGACCGCGACGAGCGCGATGCGTCGATCGGTGCCGGCGAGGGTCGCCCCCGTGTTGAACCCAAACCAACCGAACGCGAGCACCAGGGTGCCGACGACGGCGAACGGCAGGTTGTGTCCCGCCATCTGGACGATGGTGCCGTCGCGACGAAACTTGCCCGCGCGAGGACCGAGCACGATGGCGCCAGCGAGCCCGGTCACGCCGCCCGTCATGTGAACGACGGTCGACCCCGCGAAGTCGACGTGGCCGTGTCCCAGCCCGAAATTTCGACCCATCGACGCCAGAAAACCGCCGCCCCACACCCAGTTTCCATAGAGCGGATACAAGATCGCGGAGATGAAAACGCCGTAGAGAATGAACGTCGAAAATCTCCATCGTTCGGCCATCGCGCCGGTCGGGATGGTCGCCGCCGTGTCCATGAAGACGACCGCGAAGAGAAACATCGCGAGCGCCGCGGGGTCGGTGCTCGCGGAAACCAGCGCGAACTTCGTGAACCCGAGGAGTCCGAGCGCGTGACCACCGACATGGACGGAAAGCTCGGTGACGTCGGAAGGGAGCCCGCCGAGCGACGACCACGTCGGAGTGCCGCCGAACATGAACCCGTATCCGACCAGCCAGAAGCACAGCGTGCCGAGCGGGTAGATGACGAAGTTCATGCCCATCGTGTGAACGGCGTTCTTCGAGCGCGTGAAGCCGGTCTCGACGAGCGCGAACCCGACCTGCATGAACATCACCAAGAACGCGCAGAGAAGAATCCAGACCAGGTTTACGGGCTCGATCGCCGACGGAGTCACTGCCGCGCCCCTGATTGACCCGGAGGCGTGCCGAGCTGGCGAGCGCTCCGTGCCGTCATCCGTACCAAGAACAACAGGAACACGATGACGACCGCGATGGACACCTTGAACACGGTCTTGCGCGAGATCCACGAGCTCGTGCCGACATGGTGCGCCGTGAGGCTGCCGGGCGTCACGCGCGACGGGTCCTCGAGATCGGCGAGAAACTCGGTCGCGTTCTTGTACCGATCGCGCGGAGAGCGCGCGATCGCGTGCAAAATGATCTCCTCGAGCGATGGATTCAGGCCCGACACGTGGCGCGACGGCGGGTCGGGCTCCGACGTCGTCTTCGCGCGCATCATCGCTTGCGCGCTGGGGGCGGAGTACGGGATCTGCTTCGTGAGGAGCTCGTAGAAAATCGTACCGAGCGCGTACACGTCGGTGCGCGCGTCCCCGCGGCGGCCCCCGATTTGCTCGGGCGCCATGTAGTCCGGCGTCCCGATCGTCGATGAGAGCCCGGCCCAGGTGAGTCGCCTCGCGGCCTCGTCCATCGCGATCCCGAAATCCAGAATTTTCACCGCGCCGTCGGACGTGATGAGGATATTTTCCGGCTTCAAGTCGCGGTGCACCACGCCGTTCGCGTGCATGTAGACCACCGCCTCGGTGATCTGCCGGATGATCCCGAGAGCGCGCGCTTCGGGGAGCGGGCTCTCCTTTTCGATCACGGCGCGCAGCGATTTCCCGTCCACGAACTCCATGGCGAGATACATCCGGCTCTTCTTTTTCGGAGTGAGCACCCGGACGATGTTCGGGTGCTCGAGCCGCTTGCCGATGTTCTCTTCGCGCTGGAAGCGCTCGTAAAAGACGAGGTCGCTCTCGAGTTGCATGTACGGGATCTTCAGGGCGACGGCCGCCCCGGACTCCCGATCCACGGCCTTGAAGATCGACGCCATCCCGCTCCGCGCGAGGAGATCGGTGAGGCCGTATTGGTCGAGCTCGTCGCCGACGACGATTTCACGCATGGGATTTCGCGAGACCGAGTCTCGCCCGCATCCTACCTCGAACCCGGAGCGCGCCACGGCCCGAACCGGTGGGCCGCGCACGGCCTACCTGACCGGCGCGGATTCGTTCACCAGGAGCCAGAAGAGCCCGAGCGTCTTCGCCGCGGTGACGAAATCGTCGAAGTCCACGGGCTTGCGGACGAAGGCGTTCGCGCCGAGCGAGTAGCTCCGGAGCACGTCCTCTTCTTCCTTCGATGCAGTCAACACCACGACGGGCAAGAGCCGCGTCCTTTCGTCGGTGCGGATCCGGCGAAGCACTTCGACCCCGGCGACGACGGGGAGATTCAGCTCGAGCAGCACCACCGAAGGGAGCGCCCGGGCGTCGCTTCCGTCTCCACCCGCCTTGCCGAACAAGTATTCGAGCGCGACGGCGCCGTCCCGGACCACGTTGATCTCGTTCGCGACGTTCGCCTCGCGGAGAGCGCGCAGGGTGAGCTTCTCGTCATCCACATTTTCTTCGACCAGGAGGATGACTTTGTTCATGCAGCGGCTCGGAGCGATCTCCCCGGCAGCGTGAAGTAGAAGGCCGCCCCGGCTCCGACGTTCCCCTCCGCCCAGATTCGACCTTGGTGACGGTGAACGATTCGCTGCACGGTGGCAAGGCCAATCCCCGTACCGGGAAACTCGGTGCTCGGGTGCAGTCGTTGAAACGGAGCGAACAACTTGTCCGCGAACTCCATGTCGAAACCCGCACCGTTGTCTCGGACGAAGAACGCCGGAGCGCCGTCCTTCGCCGTCATGCCGAACTCGACGCGTGCGCTCGCTTCCAGACTCGTGAACTTCCAGGCGTTGCCGAGGAGGTTTTCGAACAGCACCCGAGCGAGGCGAGGATCGATCTCCGCTTCCAGATTGTCTTGGATTACCAGGTCGACGACGCGCCCGGGGTTCGCCGCGGCGAGCTCGGCCGCGACCGTTCGCGCGAGGACCGTCAGGTTCACGCGATCGGCGTTCAACTCGCTCCGAGAAACCCGGGACAGTGCGAGGAGCGCGTCGATGAGCGCCGCCATTTTTGCCGCGTTGGTGTGGATCCCGTGGAGATACTTCTGACCATTCGCGTCGATGTCCTTCGGATAATCGTCGAGCAAGATCTCGGCAAAGCCGCTCATCGCGCGGAGCGGCGCCCGTAAATCGTGCGCGACCGAATAGCTGAATGCCTCGAGCTCGTGGTTGGCGTGCTTCAACGCGGTCTCGACGCGTTTCCGCTGGCTGATGTCGCGAATCGCGCTCGACACGAGCACGCCTTCGTCGGTCTTGAGCGGACTCAGACTGATCTCGATGGGAAACTCCGACCCGTCCTTCCGGCGCCCGAACAGCTCGAACCCCGAACCCATCGGCCGCACTTTGGGGTCCGTGAAGTAGCCCGCGCGATGCGCCGTGT
>DATBBD010000278.1:0-5393 GCA_036271175.1 Polyangiaceae bacterium
GTTCCATCTCGGGTCAGCGGTAATTTTCGGGATCGAGCGCGTAGCGCTTCAACCACCTTTGTACTTGGTTTCTCGCCTTGCCGGCGGCTCGCGCGACGGCGCTGACGTTGCCCCGGTGCTCGCGGAGGAGGCTCTCGACTTCTTCTTTGTGCGCGGCTTGTTCGACCGAGAGCGGCCGGTTCGATTTGCGCTCCGATTCGGGCGACGGCTCCAGCTCTTGTCCGAGATCGACCGGCTCCGGCAGATGCTCGGGTCGGATCGGACCATCGCCGGCGAGGGCCACCGCCGTCGTGAGCCAGTTCTCGAGTTCGCGGACGTTGAGGGGAAAACGATATTCGAAGAACGCGCGCGCGGCCTCGACGCCGAGGCTCACCTTGGTCGAATCGCCCCCGCTGATGCGCGCGAGCAGCGCCGCGATGAGGAGCCCCAGATCTGCCCGGCGTTCACGGAGCGGCGGCAGGGTCATGCGGAAGCCCGCGATCCGCGCGAACAGGTCGTCGCGGAACTTCCCTTCGCGCACGAGCTGCTCGACGTCCTGGTTCGTCGCCGCGACGATGCGCAGATCGACCGAGACGGCGTCCGTGCCTCCCACCGGACGGACGCGTCGCTCCTCGAGCACCCGCAAGAACGCAGCCTGCGACGCCAGCGGCAAGTCGCCGATCTCGTCGAGAAAGAGCGTTCCGTGGTCCGCGGAACGAACGAGCCCCGGGCGATCGGCGATGGAGCCGGAGAACGCGCCGCGCGTACTGCCGAACAGCTCGCTCTCGAGGAGCGATTCGGGGATGGCGCCGCAGTTCACGCCCACGAATTTTCCCGGTCGACCCGCGAGAGCGTGGAGCGCCCGAGCCGCGACTTCTTTTCCGGTTCCGGTTTCCCCCAGGATCAGCGCAGGGACCGCCGTCGTCGAGAGGCGCGCAAGTTTGGAGAAATTCTCGTGAAGCGACGGAACCAGAGTGGCGAACCCCTGCGTGATGGGCTCGGTCAAGGCCGGGTCGAAGTCCTCGGGCCATGCTCCGGGGACTTCCTCGACGTAGAGGAAGAGCGTGTGCCCGAGTTCGACGAGATCGCCGTCGAACAGGAGCCGCTCGCGCACGGGCTCGCCGTTGACGCGCACGCCGTTCCGCGAGCCAGTGTCGCGGATCGTCCACTGGCCGAGCGCGCCGTCGAGCCGCGCGTGCAGTGCCGACATGCGTGGGTCCGGAACACGCAAATCGAGCCCCGTGGCTCGATAATCGCCAGCCCGGGTAAACTTCCGTTCCGGCCCGCGACCCACGACGACCGTTCCACCGCCCCCCAACCGGTGCCGCGACGACCCCGCCGCGATGCGGTCGCACTCGAGCGCGACGATGAAATGAGGCTCGGGATGACGCTGGGCTCCGCCGGAGGGGACGGCCGCCTCGGCGTCGAGCGTGCGGTCGAAAGCCTCGCCCATGAATCTCCGGGTTTAGATCCGAAGAAGCTGGGGCGCTACGGTGTCGGCGACACATTGCCACGGGTGGCATGCCCGAGGGCCGTCGGTTTCGGGGGACGGCTGCGCCGAAAAAAGGTCGCGACCAAATCGCCGCGCGCGCTGGCACGCCCACTGCAACTAGGCCGGGCATGGCCTTCGTTCCGTCGTTCGCCCGAATCGGTACGCTCGCGGCGGCAAACGCCGACTCGCCGACGCTCGAGGCGCTGATGACCGATTTCGCCGATGGGCAGGACGTCGCTTTCGAGTCTCTCTATCGGCAACTCGCGCCCAAAGTTTACGGACATTTGATGAAGCTGTCGCGAGACCCCGAGCTCTCGAAAGACGTGCTTCAGAACACGTTCGCCAAGATTCATCGCGCGCGCGACACCTACGTCCGGGGTGCGGCCGTGGCCCCGTGGGTGCTCGTGATCGCGCGTCGCGCCCTCTACGACGAGCTCCGTTCGCTGCGCACGCGCACCGAGGTTCTGAGCCCCGATGGCGTTTTGCCCGAGCCCGAGGCTCACGAAGAAGGACTCGGGCCGGAAGAGACGCGGCAGCTCGAGGTGGCGTTGTCGGAGCTCCCCCAGAGCTACCGCGAAGCCATCGAGCTCACGAAGCTCCTCGGTTTTTCGGGCGGCGAGGCGGCCCAAGTGCTCGCGACGACCCAGAGCGCCGTGAAGCTCCGCGTGCACCGGGGTTACGAGCTCCTCCGGCGCCGCCTACGTCCGGAAGCGGCGTAGCGGGTCGCCGAACTGCGAAATCCCTAAAGAATTCGCCTGAGCGGTAGGGGTATGAGCCGTTCCGCCTCCGGTGTACCCTGGCGGAGCGATCGAGAACCCGTTGGGTGAGCGAACCGGACCTTGACCCTCTGATCGGCACCGTCCTCGCCGATCGCTACCGCATCGAAAAGTGCCTCGGCCAAGGAGGTATGGGAGCGGTGTATCTGGCGGAGCACGTGCGGATGCACAAGCCGTTCGCGGTGAAGCTCCTGCATGCCGAGATGGGGCGTCTCGCGGAGGCCGTCTTCCGGTTTCAGCGCGAGGCAGTGGCGGCGGGTCGCGTGGATCATGAACATCTCGTCACGGCGACCGATTTCGGCGAGCTGCCAGATGGGTCGATGTACCTCGTGCTCGAGTACGTCCCGGGGAAAAACCTCGCGACCCTGATGAACGAGGGTCCGGTTCCCACGGTCCGAGCCCTTCGGATCGCGCGCCAGATCGCGGCGGGCCTAGCTGCGGTGCACGCGGCGGGCGTCTTTCACCGTGATCTGAAGCCGGACAACGTGATGCTCGCGGAGCGTCCGGGCAGCGACGATGACTTCGTCAAGCTGCTCGATTTCGGGATGGCCAAGGTTCAGATGGAAATGGGGGAAGAGTCGCAGGTCACGCGGGCCGGGCTCGTGTTCGGCACGCCCCGGTACATGGCGCCGGAACAAGCCGGCGGCGAACCCACCGATCATCGCTCCGACATCTACTCGCTCGGCGTCGTGCTCTACGCGATGCTGGCCGGCGCGCCGCCGTTTTCGGCAGAGGAGATCCGCGACGTGCTGCGGATGGTGCGATACGACCCGCCGCCCGCGCTCCCGGCGAACATCGACCCGGCGGTCGCCGGCTTCGTGATGACCCTCCTGGCGAAGGACCCCAAAGAGCGGGTTCAGACGGCCGAGGGCGTCATCGAATACATCGACAAGCTCCTCGAGCGACTCACGACGCGACCGCCACCGAAGCCCGCCTCGATTACGGAGCTACTCCAGCGTCACCGCGCCGTCGCCGCTGCCATCGTCACCGGGTTTCTCGTCTTCGTCGCGACCTTCATTGCGGTCCGTACCTTGAGGCATCCGTCGACGGCGCCCGTGGCGGAAGCCCCGGTTGCCTCGGCGAGCGCGTCCGCGACGCCGCCGCGCGCCACCCCGCCGGCTCCGGCTTCGGATCCGGTACTCGTCCATGCCGAGGTCGGGGACGCTGCGGCGTGGAAGGAGCTCGAGGCGCGTCCCGATTCGGCGCGATCGGCGCGCGAGTGGTACGTGCTCGGCGTTGCACGCGTCACGCACAACGTCGTCGCGAAAGGGCTCGAGGCGTACCTCAAAGCGACCGAGCTCGATGCACGATACGTCGATCATCCGCGCATCCTTCGCGACTTGATGCTCGCGGCGCACTCGGACAATTGGGAGGCCGCGCTGCGGGTGTCCGCGGCGCTTCCGGGTCCGGCGGGCGCCGATATTCTCTTCGAAGTCTGGGCGTCGACGCCGAAGGCGACTCCCGAGACCCAACGGGCGCGCGAGCTTCTCGCGACGGACGCCGTTCGCGCACGGGCGAGCGAAGCCGAGCGTGTCGCCTACGACCTACGGAGCGTTCAGGGTGAGTCCTGCGAGCTGCGCCGTCCGATCGTCCTACGTGCCGCCGACAGCGCCGATTCGAGGTCGTTCCGTCCGCTGGCGATCCTCGCTTCGCGGACGGGCTGCGGTCGCCGATCGCGACACGATTGCTTCCCGTGTCTCCGGACGGATGCGACTCTCGATCACGCGCTCGAGCGAGCGAACAAGAACCCCGCACCGGATTATCTGCGCATCACCGCCGCTCGGTAGCAAAACCGCGAAGACCGGTTTGCTCGCAAAGAGTTGCGGAGTGTGCGCGGGCGCACACTTTCACTCCGCTGAAAAAAGCCACGCCAGCGTCGCCTCAACTCGCGACCCGCAAATCCGCTCATTGCCGAGTGCGGTACAGCCAGCGTACGCTCTTCGAACAGACACGCTTTCTGGGGTTGCTTAGGCGCCGTTCGCCCGCGCGAGGTGGAGCGGCGGAAGGAGACGATCGTGGCGGCAGATTCGATGCGTTCGAGGTTCGGATTTCTGTGCTCGATCTTCGTGCTGGCCGCTTGCTCGTCGTCGAACGCGCCCGGCAGCTCCGACGGCTCCGTCGAGAGCGGCGGTTCCACGTCGTCGGGCGGGACGTCGTCGGGTGGAACATCGTCGGGTGGAACATCGTCGGGCGGTATGTCGTCAGGAGGAGAATCCACGGGCGGCACGTCGTCAGGCGGTTCGTCATCGGGCGGCGCGTCGTCGGGTGGGACGTCATCGGGCGCGACAGGTGGCACCTCGGGCTCTGGCGGCACGCTGACCGACGGCGGCCATTCCGGGGGATCGTCCACTGGCGGCGTTCCCGAAGCGGCGCCCCCTCCGGATTCGGGGTGCGCTCCGTGTCGCACCGGGCTGTGCCTCGATAGCGGCGTTTGCGCCGAGTGCACCGTCGACGCGCATTGCGCGGACCCTACGCCTCGCTGCGACGTCACACGCCACGCCTGCGTTCAATGCCTCGACGATTCGACGTGCGCGACGGGCACGTATTGCGACGCGACGCATGTCTGCATTCCCGGGTGCAAATCGAGCGGCGCCGAGTGCGCGAGCGGCGTTTGCGGCCCCGACCACGACTGCACGCCGTGCCAGAGCGACGCGGAGTGCGCCGGCGGGAAGACGTGTTCTGCCGGGCAGTGTTTGGCGGCGTGTGGTGGCGACGCCGGAAGCGACGCCGGCGCGTCGTGCCCGACCGCCGACACGTGTTGCGGGACGCGCTGCGCCGATCTCGTGACGGACGTCGCCCATTGCGGCGCCTGCGGAGCCGCGTGTTCGAACAGCGAATTTTGCGGCAAAGCAGGGTGCAGCTCGGCGATCGTCGCCAATATCTGCCAGGGCACGCAGCTCACGTTCCTGACCGACACGCTGAGCAACGACGACACCGACACCGACACCGTTCGCACGGCACTTCTCGCGAAGTGCGTCCCGGCGCCCGCGACGACGGTCGTGGCAAACGATTCCGCGACGACCGTCAACGCGACCAGCGGCGAACCCGTGACCGGAAATGTGTTCGTCGTGCTCGGCGGTCCGTATCGCCAGACCCTCGTGCAGTACCTCGAAAATCACGGCGTGACCTCGGTTTACTACGCGTTC
>DATBBD010000279.1:0-4141 GCA_036271175.1 Polyangiaceae bacterium
AAGATTGGCACCTTCGACAGCGAGCTGGCGGAAGTGTTCTTCGAAGCCGTCGCGCGCTCGGCTCAGGCGAACATTCACGTGCACCTCATCGAGGGGCAGAATCTGCACCACATCATCGAAATCAGCTTCAAGGCGCTCGCCCGCGCGCTCGCCGACGCCGTCTCGATCGATCCGAAGGCCATCGGCGTCCCTTCGACGAAAGGTTCGCTCGACTAGCCGTTGACCAACGTCATCATGTTCGGCTGATAGCGAGGGCCCGCCGCCGCGTCGGGCGGGAACGCGCGGGCGAGCGTCGCCAGATCGGCCGCCGAGAGCGTCAGGTCCGCCGCCTTCACATTGTCCTCGAGGTACTTGCGTCGCTTGGTGCCCGGGATGGGCACGATAAACGGCGCTTGCGCCAGGGCCCACGCCAGGGCGAGCTGAGCGGACGTCGCGCCGCGCGACGCCGCGAGCCGTTTCACTTCTTCGACGATGGCGAGGTTCTTCGTGAAGTTCTCGCCCTGAAAGCGCGGGGAAGTTCGTCTGATGTCGTCGGCGGGGAAATCGTCGGGTGACTTCAGCTCGCCGGTGAGAAAGCCGCGACCGAGCGGCGCGTACGCGAGAAACCCGATGCCGAGCTCCGCGCACGTCGAGAGCACGTCGTTCGACTCGGGATCCCGCGTCCACAGCGAGTACTCCGACTGCACCGACGCAAGCGGATGCACCGCGTGCGCGCGCCGCAGCGTCTCAGCGCGCGCTTCGGAGAGCCCGATCTCGCGCACCTTGCCGGCCTTCACGAGGTCGGCCAGGGCGCCGACGCTGTCTTCGATCGGCGTCTTCGGGTCGACGCGGTGCAGCTGATACAGATCGATCACGTCGACCTTGAGCCGCTTCAGGCTGCCGTCGCACGACTTTTTGATGTACGCGGGCGAGCCGTCGAAGCCGCGCGCCGTCGGGTCGTTCGGGTCGCGAACGATGCCGCACTTGGTAGCGAGAATGACCTGGTCGCGTTTGCCGGCGATCGCCCGCCCGACCAGCTCCTCGTTGGTGTGCGGCCCATAAGCGTCGGCCGTGTCGAGCAAGGTGACCCCCAAATCAAGGGCCCGATGAACGGTCGCGATCGACTCCGCATCGTCGCGAGTTCCGTAAAAATCGCTCATGCCCATGCAACCGAGCCCGAGCTCGGAGACCGTGAGAGATCCCAGGCGCCGCGTTTTCATACTCCAAGGTCTAGGACCGCGACCGGCGCGTGTCGATCGGCCGGGCCATCCCTCCCCCACGTCGGTTCCCCGCCCCCAACGCCCTCCTCTCTTGACCGCGCCGTGGCTTTCGGACACAGGTCCGCCGTGCACGTCATTCCGGCCATCGATTTGTTGAACGGCGGCGCCGTTCGCTTGAAGCAAGGTCGCTACGACCAGGTCACGACCTACGACGAGCCGCCGAGCGAGATCGCTCGCGCCTGGTCGGGCAAAGCCCAGCGACTCCACGTGGTGGACCTCGAAGGCGCGCGCGCCGGTCACGCCGTTCAGACGGAGCTCGTCCGCGGCATCGTCCGAGCGTTCGGCCCCGGCGTCCAGATCGGCGGCGGCATTCGCACGCTCGACGCCGCGAAGAGCTACTTCGACCTCGGAGTCGAGCGCGTCGTCCTCGGCACCGCCGCCATTCGCGATCCGGCGCTGCTCGCGGCCGTCGCGGCGGCGTATCCGAATCGAGTCGTCGTCGCGGTCGACGCCAAGGGCGGTCTCGTCGCGACCGACGGCTGGGTCGACGTGAGCGATCGGCGCGCCGTCGACGTCGTTCGCGACGTCGGGAAGCTTCCCATCGCCGCCGTCCTCTACACCGACATTCACCGCGACGGCATGGAGACGGGACCCAACGTCGCCGAGACCGCGCGCCTCGCCGACGAAACCGGCGTGCCCGTCATCGCGAGCGGCGGCGTCGGCACACTCGAGCATTTGCGTACGCTAGCAAAAGCGTCCACCGGGATTGTCGGAGCCATCGTCGGCCGCGCTCTCCACGAGCACCGGTTCACTTTGGACGACGCGATCGCGGCGGTCAGCGGCAGCTAGACGCTAGACGATCGCCGGGCCCGCCCAGACGGGCAGCGACCGGACGTACGCTTCCGTCGTCGGCGAGCGCCCGAGCACGTACTGCCACTCGCAATACGTGTCCTTGTTCGCGGTGCTGTGGCGCACCGTCCCCGTCACGTCGAAGCCGACGAGACGCCCGAACTCCTCGAGGTAGTAGCATTGCAACCAGACGAAGCCGTCGATGGGGATGATGAAATCCGTCAACCGCACCATCACGGCGTTCATCTCCGGCCGCGCTCCCGCGAGCTCCATGCGACCGGTGTCGTGGTACTGGCTCCACAAGCGGAGTGCGCGGCGAAAAAAGTTCTCCGGGTCGGCCATGTCGCCGTCCGCGAACGACCGATAAATGCCGACGCCCCCTTGCTTGTCGCTGTTCGGAAGCGTTCCCTCTTGCCCGCCGACGTCGCGCTGCGCGCTGAACTTCGCAAAGTAACGCCACACGTCGCCACCGACCGTCGACGGACGAATCGTCTTCACCAACGCAGCGATGAGGACCCAGTAGTCGCGCTCCGGGTACCACCCCGAGATGAGCAACGGTTCGTCGAAGTACTTCCAGAGCTCTCGCGGCACGAGCTTCTGTCGATCGGGGTGGTGCTTCAACGCGAGCACCACGGGCAACACTGACGTGCCTTTCTGCGACGGAGGACGAGCCACGCGGCGAAGTTCCCTTCCCTCGCGATGCCGACAAAGCGCCGCCCGCGAGACTTCGAGTGGAAAGTAGCACGCGAGGCGCCTGGCGGCGATCCCAGGCGAGCGGAGCCAAGAAGCGCTCACCCGTCGCGCCAGTTCTCCAGCCGCAGCCCAAGCGGTACGAGCCGCTCGTAGTGCTTCACGTTCGCCGTCGCGATAACGAGTCCGTGTACCAACGCGGTTGCACCGATGAGGACGTCCGCAACGGCGAGGGGCTGCCCGACCTGATACAGCGCTCCTGCGATCTCACCCGCGCGTACGGCGCATGCCGCGTCCAACGCTAGAACTTCGGCGGAATGGGTCCATTCTAGAAACGTCGCGGCGCGTTGCGCCTGCCCGGCGTGATGACGACCGCGGACGATCTCGAACACCGTCACGACGGACAGCGTCAACCGCTGACGGTCGGCGACGTACGCCTGCGCGCGACCCAGGACAGAGGCGTTCTTCCCCCGCAAAAAGTCGGACAGGATGTCCGTATCAACGAGGACCTTGTCCATTGCCCGCGCGCCACTTGTCCGCATTCCGCAGATTCTGAACGACGCTCTGGAAGGCTTCGAAGTCGGCGTCCGATTCGTTAGCCCAGATCGCGGCGGTGGTCTGCCCGGGTGCAGGAACCGGAGTCACCTCGCGAGCCACTTCGTGGACCACCTGCTCGACGACGCGCAGCCGCTCCGCCGCGGGCAGCGCTCGGAGTTCCTGGAGAATTTGATCGGCAGACAGGGCCATACGCGCAGCATCATCATAGCTCCTTTCCCGCGAGTCCGCATTTTACGTCATCGACGACGGGACGACCTCGCCCGCTCTCACTGTCGCGGAGGCTGGCGGATGTCTGGGATCTTGGAATGCGGTACCGTCGATAGCGTGAGCCAACCCCTCCCCCTCGACGAAGCCGTGCGCGCCTTGAAGCGTGACCCTACGCAGCCGGTCGTCGCGTGCGTCGACGACCTCACCGTGGAGATGCGCACGGTGCCCGTACTCGGTCCCAGCGCGACTCCGCGAACCATCGGGGAAGCTCTGGCCGGGGTTGAGTGGCACGGTGACGAGACGCTCGACGAGTTGCTCGCGTTCTTCGCCGAGGCCCGCCGGCAGTGCGGCAGCGGCCACGTGCCGGAACTGTGAAGTTCGTCCTCGACACGAACCATCGTATCGGGGTGCTTTGAGGCGAGCGTCTTGCGCCCTGATGATGTCCACGTCGGGCACACGCCGCCTAGCACTACTGCCACGAACTCGTTCAGCAGAGGCGTGTGAAGCGTTCGATCGAGCAGCGTGATGGTGCATGGGGTTGATGGCAGAGGGGGCAGCGCGGGAGCCAGCGGGCGAGGTAGAGGGCGATCGCGAGACGGACGGTGATGAAGGAGTCGGCGAAGTGGCGTTCAGGCCGC
>DATBBD010000280.1:0-6010 GCA_036271175.1 Polyangiaceae bacterium
GCGAAGAAGCCGCCGGCTACCGCAAGCTCGAGACGTACACGCGCTTCGAACAGCGGGTGCGCGAGACGAAGCGGAAGATCCTCGACGTTCTGATCGAAGCGAAACGCGCCGGCAAGGTCATCGCAGGGTACGGCGCGCCGGGCAAGGGAAACACCCTCCTCAACTACTGCGGCATTCGCACCGACTTCATCGACTTCACGGTGGATCGCAATCCGTACAAGCACGGGCGCTTCCTGCCCGGCACGCACATCCCCATCTTCCCGCCGTCGAAGATCGAAGAAGTGAAACCGGATTACATCTTCATCCTGCCCTGGAACCTGAAGAACGAAATCATGACGCAGCTCGCGCATGCGCGTGAATGGGGCGCGAAGTTCATCGTCCCGATCCCCGAAGCGACGGTGATCTGATGCTTCCGCTCCGGCTCGGCGGCGTGGGCACGCCGCTTCGGATCTTGTGTCTCGGAGCCCACAGCGACGACATCGAGATCGGATGCGGCGGCACGCTGTTGCGCCTGCTCAAAGAGCACCCGGGGAGCTCGGTGTACTGGGTCGTCTTTTCGGCAACGCCCGATCGCGAGAAGGAAGCCCGCGCGAGCGCCGCTGATTTTTTGGAGCACGCGGGCGACGCGACCGTCCTGGTGAGGGCCTTTCGCGAGAGCTATTTCCCGGCGCTGTGGTCGGACATCAAAGACTCGTTCGAAGAAGTGCGGCACGCGGCGAGGCCCGACGTCGTGTTCAGCCACCACGTCCACGATCTCCATCAGGACCATCGCGTCATCGCCGAGCTCGCGTGGAACACGTTTCGGAACCACGTCGTCCTCGAATACGAGATCGCGAAGTACGAAGGCGACCTCGGAAAGCCGAACCTTTTCGTCCCTCTTTCGAAGGCGCAGGCCGACCGTAAAGTGGAGCTCCTCGTGCGACATTTTCCGTCGCAAGCGGGCCGCACCTGGTGGCGCCCCGACACTTTTCAGGGCCTGATGAGCATCCGCGGCGTCGAATGCAACGCGCCCGACGGGCGCGCCGAAGCATTTCACGCCCGCAAATGCGTGCTGTGACGGCCTTTTTCGTCCTCGTGCACGAGAGCGCAAGGACGATCTTTGACTCTTCCCGAGCCCGAACGGAAAGTAGATTCCGAGGACATTCATGAAAGTACTGGTCACCGGTCATCGCGGCTACATCGGCGTCGAAATGGTCCCCGAGCTGCGCGCCCTCGGCCACGAAGTGGTCGGGCTCGACACGGGCTTGTTCGACGAGTGCGACTTCATCTCGCCACCGGACGACGCGCCGAGCCTGGACGTGGATCTACGGAGCGTCACCGCGAAGCAGCTCGAAGGCTTCGACGCCGTCATTCATCTCGCCGCGCTGTCGAACGACCCGCTGAGCGACCTGAATCCGGGCATCACCTACGACATCAATCTGCACGCCTCGGTCGAGCTTGCGAAGCGGGCGAAGGAAGCCGGCGTGAAACGGTTCTTGTTCTCGTCGTCGTGCAGCCTCTACGGCGCGGGCGGCGACGCCATCCTCGACGAGAACGCGGCATTCTATCCGCAGACGCCGTACGGCGAGTCCAAGGTGCGCGTCGAGCAAGAGCTATCGAAAATAGCCGACTCGACGTTTTCGCCGGTGTATCTCCGGAACGCGACGGCGTACGGCGTATCTCGACGCCTCCGCGCCGACGTGGTCGTCAACAACCTGGTCGGCGCCGCTTACACGACCGGCAAGGTGCTGCTTCAGAGCGACGGAACGGCCTGGCGCCCGCTCACGCACATCCGCGACATCAACAACGCGTTCTTCGCGTGCCTCACGGCGCCGTTCGACGTCATCCACAACCAGGCCTTCAACGTCGGGCGGAGCGTGGAAAATTATCAGATCCGTCAGGTCGCCCTGATGATCGCCGAGATCGTCCCGAACTGCGAGGTCGCGTTCGCCGAAGGCGCGTCACCGGACACCCGGAACTATCGCGTCGATTTTCGGAAGATCGAGACGACCCTTCCCGGGTACGCGCCGAAATGGACCGTCCGCAAAGGCATCGAGGAAGTGTACGCGGCCTACGTCAGCGGCAAGCTCACGAAGGAAGTGTTCCTCGGACCGAAGTATTACCGGCTGAAGACGGTGAAGGGGCTTCAAGAGCGGGGGCTCATCGACGAGAACTTGCGGCGAACGTCGTAACTTCGAATTGGCCGCGCTCATGATCAACAACGCCGTTTACTACGACCCCTCCTTCAACGACGACGAGCGAAGAAAGCGACTCTACGAAGGGCAGCTCTTCGCCTACTCGTCGAAGAAGAGCGCGCTCGCGTTCGCCGAGTACGCCCGCCGCATGATCGAAGAGGCGTTCGCACCGCTCGATCCCGAGAAGGCGCAATTTCACCTCGACGTCGCGCGCTACGCCGAGATCCTGAACAAGCTGAAGCCCGCATTCATCCACAGCGAAGAATCGAGCCGGCACGTGCGGAACCTCCTCCTCGAGCTCGGCTCCGACCCGGAGAAAACGTACTTCGACGTGCCGCGCATGCGGAGCTCGACGAGCGACGACTACCTCACGAGCGGCATCGCCTACGCCTGGCATCCGCACCGCGACACCTGGTATTCGGCCCCGCCCTGCCAGTTGAATTTCTGGTTACCCGTCTACGAAATCGCGTCGGAGAACGCGATGGCGTTTCACCCGCGCTATTTCTCGCAGGGTGTCGCGAACACGTCCGCGGAATACAACTACTACACGTGGAACCAGACGCATCGCGGCGGCCACGTCGCAAGCTACACGAAGAGCGATCCGCGGCCGCTCCCGAGGTCGACCGAGCCCATCGAGTTGGAGCCGCAGATCCGGCTCATCCCGCCGGTCGGCGGCGTGATCATTTTCTCGGGCGCGCAGATGCACTCGAGCGTGCCGAACACGTCCGGCGTGACTCGGTTCAGCATCGACTTTCGCACGGTGCACGTCGACGACGTCGTTCAACGGCGCGGCGCGCCGAACGTCGACTCGCACTGCACCGGCACCACGATGCGCGACTATTTCAAAATGACGGATCGGTCGCGGCTCCCCGACGACGCCGTCCGCCTCTACGACGACGGCACCGAGATTCAAGGGCAGCTCGTCTATCGACCCGCGTAGCGCTCGCTCGAAGTGCCCGGGCGAATCACGAGCGCGCGGGCGCGGACGAACGCTTCAGCACGGCGATCGGAATGAGCAGCAGGGCATAGGCACCCGCGCCGAATAGAGTGGCCGCGCGGAGCCCGTACCGCTCGGCGAGGATGACGGCGAGGCTGCTCGACAGGACGCTGCCGACGCCGTTCATTCCCCAAAACCACGGCCCTTCGTCGGGGTTTTTCACCTTGGCGAAGCGGAGACCCGTCGGGAATGCGACGCCGAAGAACACGCCGAGCGACGCCGTCAGGAGGACGGCGCACACGATGCGCGTGACGAGCCCCGCGCCGATGACGCGCACGGCAAACGACGGCCAGAGGACGGCGCAGAGCGCGAGCAATACCGCGATGAGCGTCGGGTAAATGTAGCAATACGGCGCGCGCGTGAGCGGCAAGCGGTCACTCACGAGGGAGCCGAGGCCCGTCGACGCGACGAGGCTCGTCACGACGACGATCAAGCTGTAGCTCGGATTGCCGAGCACCAGGCTGAGTCGCTGGAGGAGCGTCATCTCGGCGATCATGAAGCCAACGCCGATGAGCGTGAAATATGCGAGCCCGGCGTAGAGCGGTGCGCCGCCGCTCCCTTGCGGGCGCGCGCGCCGCCAGAGCGGTAGGAGGATCGCCACGGTGACGAGCAGCACCGACGCGAGGAACGCGAGCACCAGCGTGCGCGTCGCCAGCAGATTCCCCTCGATGACGCCCATGTTCGCGACGGGCGGAACCGGGCGCCACGCGGATTCGACCGGGAGCACGTTGAAGAAGTAGGGGCGATCGTCGGTGGGCGGGCGAAAGTCGGCGAACGGCGTGTACGTCGCCCGGTCGAGCTCGGCCTGCGTCTTCGCGTCGACGACGCTCGCGATGGGTTCGTTGATCGCCGGCTCGCCGGGCGCAGCAAGGACGAAAAACCCCTCTTCGTCGGCGATGCCGTGGATCCGCGCGACGTCTTCGGCCGAAAATTGCGTCGGGCTGACGAGCACGGTGACGACCATCGGGGTCGCGACGAGGAACATCGAGAGCCGCGGATTGGCGACCCCGCGCGAGAGCAACGTCCCGGTCGCGAGCGACGCGACCCGCAGCGTCTCCTGACTCCAGCGCGACACGGTCAAGACGCCCGACGGCGTCAGCCGATCGAGAAATGTCCGCCACGCTTCGATCGTGTAGAGCCCGTTTTCCCCGAGCGCGTGCGCGCCGGCGCCGGTCGCGGCCCAGGTGTCGATGAGCGACGCCTGGATCACCTCGAATTTCTCGTGCGTGCGCGAGAGAAAGCTTCGGCCCTCCTCGTGCACGAGGCGCACGTTCGGATCGGTGGGCACGCCGGTCGGAATTCCGAGCGGGCCCTCGAGGAGCTCGAGGATCCGTTCGTTGAACTCGATGCCGTAGACGGGGGCGTGGCCGGCGTGGAGCGCACCCTGGATATCGCGCGAGCCGCCGACGCCGATGATGGCCGCGGGGCCGTTCGGGCGAAGCAAATTGGCGATGTCGGTGACGTCGCATTGCAGAAAATCGAGGTGCGCGATGCCGAACGGCGCTCGATACATCGCGGTGCCCGCGGCCGCGTCGATCTCGATGATCCGATGGGTGATGACGGGCGGCGTGCAGCGCGACCCTCCGCCCCAGAGCGGTGCCGGCGCGTCGATTTCACGAAATGCGCGGACCCGTGAGTGGCTGTTCCACATCTCCGCGTCGAAGTCCTGGACGTCCGGGCGGCCCTTCACCCAAATCGGTTGAAGGCCGTGGGACGTCATGGCGTTCGCGGCGACGAAGCCGACGAGAACGGCGAGCGACCAGAGCCCCGAGCGCCCCTTCGTTTCGGTGCGCGACGCGGACGCGAACGCGAGCGACGCGAGCTGGGCCACCACCCCGACGAAGAGGAGCGCCGTTTCACCGCCGAGCGCGCGCAAGAGCCACGGCACGAGCGGCGCGCCGAGCGCCGCGCCGAACAGATCGACGGCGTACACCTGGCCGACGGGGAGCGTCGTGCGAGTGAGCGCCGCCGCGATGACGACGCCCGCCGGGTAGAACGGCAGCGCGAGCACCAGCGAGAACACGACGAACAGCACGATCGTCGTGAACACGGGCGCCGTGGCGAGCGGCAACACGAGCAGGAGGACCAGGCTCGCGGGAACGGCGAACGCGAACCACTGCGCGTAGCGCGACAAGGACGCTGCCAGGTTTTCCGGCCCGAACTCCTCGGGGTTCAGGTAGACGCGGAGCGCGCCTGCGGTGAGCCCGAAGAGACCCATCGCGATGACCAGGAACGCGAGCGAGTACCAGGTGATGACGCTGAGGAGCCGCGTATCGAGCACTTCGAGCGCAAGGCTCGCGCCGGTCGTGAGCGCGAGCCCGGCGAGAAATGGGCCGCGACGGAGCTCGGCGCCCCCTTCGGAAACCGTCGTCGTCTCTTCTGGTCCGTCGTGATCGCCGTGCATGTTCATTGTTTCTGCGCCGCCTTCGCGGCGGCAAAGAGCGCCTTCGCAAGCGCCGTCGGACGACAGGGCGGCGGCGGCGGCAAATGGCGGAGTCGCGCACCCGGGAGGCCGAGGTGCGCCTCCGCGGGCGACAAGGGGTAGTTCCGACGGTACACGCCGGCCGGCGCGTAGTCCGACGGCCAGCACACGTCGTAGCCGAGGAGCGGCGGTGGAACGCCCGGGAAGAGCGCGTAGATGTAGTCGGGCTTTTGTTTGACCACGTAAATGAGGTCGACCTTGTCGTGCCCGAACTTCACCGTCGGCGCGACGTCGAGATGCGCGATGTGCTCGTCGTTCAGCCCCCAGATGTCGAGGATGAAGAGCTCGAGGTTTCGATACCCCACGTAACCCACGGCAGCGACCGCCACGAAGCTGTCTTTCGGGACTTCTTCGCGG
>DATBBD010000281.1:0-6731 GCA_036271175.1 Polyangiaceae bacterium
GACCGACGCGGCGGGCGGAGTCGCGGGCGAGAGGGCCCCGGCGGACGGAGCCGCGGCGGAATCGCCCGAAGTGGCAAGCGAAGGGGTCGGAAGATCGGCGCGGGACGCCGAACGGTGCGGAGACGCCGCGGCGGGGCGGCGCCGCGCTGCGGCGGGCATCTTACCCAGTGTCGGTGGCGACGACGGCAGCGCGATCTCCGCGCGTTCGGGGGGGCTCGGCCGATCCGTCGGGTGCGCCGCCGCGCCCGCGACGGCGTTTTCTTTCGGCGCGAGCTCGATCTTCGGCCGGATCGGCGGCGCAGTGGCCGCCGCGGCCGATGCGTGGAATCGCACGAAGGCGAGCAACGCCATCGCGAGAACGCCAATCACCGCCGGCAAGAGCGCGCGGGGCGGCCGACGCGGCGCAATGATCGAGACGCCGCTCGACGAGCCTCTTGCCTCGAGCGCGTCCAGCGCGACGAGGATTTCTTCCGGCGACCGAAATCGCCGCTCCGGAGATCGCTCTAGGCACTTGAGCACGATCTTGTCGATGCTCGCCGGAACGTCCGCCGCGACGCTGCTCGGCCGAGGTGGCGCTTTGCGTAGCCGCTCGAACGGCGCGCGTGCCGAAAAAGGCAAGCGCCCGGTGAGCATCTCGAACCAGATGACGCCGAAGGCGTAGATGTCGCTCGCCGGCGAGAGCTCGCCCGCTTCGAGCTGTTCGGGCGCCATGTAACAAGGGGTGCCGACGAACGCGCTCGCACCGGTCGTCATGCGGTGGGCGTCGACTTCGATCGTGCGCGCCAACCCGAAATCCAGGATGACCGCGACGACCTGCTCGTTCGGCGCCGGCCGGAGCATGATGTTGTCGCTCTTCAAGTCGCGGTGAAGGATGCCGGCCGCATGTGCCGCGCTGAGCCCCGACAGCAACTGCCGAACGACATGCGTTGCGTCCGCAACCGGAAGCGCACCGCGCTGAAGACGGCTCGTGAGCCGCTCGCCGTCGACGAACTCCATCGTGAGAAAGTGGAGGATTCTGCCGCCGTCGAGCTCGTGAGTGCCGATGTCGTAGATCCGGCACACGTTGGGGTGACTGACGCGATGAGCGAGCTGCACTTCGGCTTTGAGGCGCCGTACCGCGCGCTGGCCGTCGACGACCGTCGAGAGGACCGTCTTCAACGCGATCCGTTTCTGCAGGTCGCGGTCGTACGCGTCGTAGACTTCGCCCATTCCGCCGCGCGCGACGAACCGCTGAACCCGATAGCGTCGCCCCACGACGTCCCCGGACTGGAATTGCGGAGTCCACCGCACTTCCTCGTCCTCGTCGTCGGCGCTGGACGCCGAGGGGTCGCGGACTGCTTGGCTGACGAGGCGTTGGCAAACCGAACAGCTATCGAGGTGACCATGAACTGCATCCAGCTGTTCATGGCTGATTCGCCCTCCGGCAAAGTCCAGAACCTCGTCGTCGTTCAAGCACGCGCGTGCCGCGGAGACCGCCGTCTGCACGTGTTCCGCTTTGAGCAAGTCCTCCATCGTCAACCGCTCGGCGTCTCCTCGAGCCCTCGGGTGCCCGACCGCGGCGCGAACCGGCGCACCGGCGCGACGTACACCTGTTGCACGACGTGCTCCCCGATCATCACGGCCGCAGCATAACCCGGAACAGGTTTCGGGCCGCGTGAACCCTTCGCTGCGGCGCGCGACAGCCCGAGCACACTCTTGAAACGAACGCGCAATGGGAGGTGCAGGATTGCTGTCCAGTCACCTGGACAGCGGCGCTCGTCGACCGGTGGCGCCGGAAATCGCCGCCAGCTCATTCCAACACGGATCGAACGAGCGCCGTATTACACGGCGAGCATCACCCCCCCGCAGAGGATGCGCCGCCTCGCTTCAGGCTTGCGCGTCGCTTCTGCCGTTCGCGGGCGACGCGTGCACCGCGAGCGCATCGCCGACGAGCTCCGACCCGAGCAGCATCTGAATGGGCTCCTGAAGACTGCGAAGCACCTCCGCAATGCGCCGCGCTGCGTGGAGAGCGCCGACCTGGAACGAGTCGGCGAACGACGAGATCGCGAGCGACGTCGCGTCGTACGTGATCACGATCTCCGTTTCTCCGCCGGTCATCGCGAGGTCGTTCAAGAGATGCGAAAACTCGGTCGCCGAAACGTGCACGGCCGCCGTGTAGTCGGTCGAACTGAATATCGTGATGAGCCCCGTCGCGGCGTTTCCGGTGAGCGACGTGTCGCGAGTGACGCTCGCGAACTGGAGCGGTCCGGGGAAACTCTAGTCGTAAAATAGCTTCACGACGGTACCGGCGCCGTTTACTGAGTATGACTTCACAAGCATGCTTACTGTGGACATGTGCATCCTCTTTCGTTGGTGACGTTGGGTGCGCTTCACGGTTGAAACGTGAAGAACCCACACTGCGCAGCACATGCCGTATTCGTGCCAACGTTCGCGACTGATTCGACGTCGTATGTTCTGAGGCTGCCATCGGTCAGTCTTGCGGCGGTAAATCGAGAATCCGGCGACCACGGCAGCGTGGGCGACGCGCTCGACCTGCCGCACCAATCACTCGGATCGTCGATGAATCGATCACTGCATTGTACAGGCGAAATCATTTGCCCGATTTGCGGTCCGCCAGCATGCAGACTCGCGTCGTTCAGCGAAATTGCGGCTAAATTGGTGTCGGATTGCCAGAGAAGCAAATGCTCGTCGGGAGAAAACGCGAGTTCGTCGGTGTGGTCGGCCGGCGTAACCGACAAAGGATTTACCCTCCCCACGACGTACGGCGTTCCGTCGCCGAGCCGTGCAACCCCGAGGGCGTTCGGAAGGACGAACGCGAACCAGTTGCCGCTCGCCGAAAACGCGCGACGGTGCGTGGTCGAGGCTCCGATGGTGTAATCCGCAGTGTCGTAGATGGGCGCGCCGACGAGCGACGTCGTCTTCCCGTCCAGGGTGAATATCGCGGCGTCGTCGCCTTGCGGGTTGTCGTTCGTGCAAGCAATCCGCTCGCTTCCCGGCGCCCAAGCGAGCAACGTCGCGCAGCCCGTCGCCGACGTCGCGAACGGGCTGCCGAACCCATCCGGCAGCGCGCGGTACGCCTCGAGACCGGTGCCTTTGACGTCGGCGACGTAGTGTCCCTCGGGGTCGGTGAATACGTTCGGAAGCGAGAGCGCGTACGGCGTCGCGTCGAAGCCGCCGTAGAATCCGATGTCCGAAAAGTCGGAATCGATGATGAGAAAACCGGACGGAGTGCCTTGGAGAGTCGAGTTCGGATCGTAGACGACGTGGTCGATCTGCGTCGTCGAGACCGCGTTCCCGGCGATCTGCGCCGTATAGGGAACGGCGTCATCGGGATCGACCAACACCAGGAACCCGACTCGCGAATTGCCGAGCCAAACGATTTCCGATTCGACACTCGCCGGCGTGGCCGCCAAAAGACTCGCGGACGTGCCGGAACCACCGTCGGCGGAGCCGCTCACCGCGCCGCCGGCATCCGGTGCACCGCCGGAGCCGGAAATGACGGCGCCCCCGAGGTAGCTGGTCGTTCCGTCGTGGTACGCGACCGCCAGCGTGCGCGAATCGGGCGACCATACATAGCGATCGACGGAGCTGCCGAAGGAGAGCGGCTGCTGCGTCCATTTCGGCGCCGCGATCAAGACGAGATCGGACGGGCCCGACGCGGTCGTTCGGTAGGCCAGGTATCTTCCGTCCGGAGAAAATTTCGCGTCGGTCATCGTCGCCGAGTTCGGAAACGCGCGGTCGACGGCGAGCACGGGGTCGAAGAAGTGGAGCCCTCCGCCATTGCCCGGCGCCGTCGACTGGTAAGCGAGCCAGCAAGTGTCCCGCGGTGCGATCGGGTAACTTTTTTGCACCACGTGCCCGGCTTCATCGGACACTGAAAGGATCAGATCGCCGGCTGCTTTCCCTTCGCCCGATACGGTCAGAGTCGTCGGATCGAAGGCGAGACCGTCGGGGATCGAGAGGGCGCGAAAGGTGAGCGAGCCTTGACCGCCCCGAGCTTCGATCGCCTGTGGCGTGTACGGGCTGTCGACGCAGGGGTTCGGGAGCGTGTCGGGCATGATCGTCGGGCACTCACCGACGCCCACCGGGTCGACGACGATCGAGAGCTCCTTCGGATCGGACGCGCAGTGCTCGTCGGTGACGGTGGCGGTAAACGAAAGGATTCCTGGCTCCGTCGGTGTCGTCGAAAGCACACTGCCCGAAAGTGCGACCGCGCCGCCGTCTTCCCCCGACACCGACCACTCGAGTGGAGCGGCGTCGTCGACGAACGCACGGAGCGTCGTGGAATACGCTTGGCCGGGGCACGCGTGCGGGAGCGAAGGGTCGACCTGTGGCGGCTCGAACACGTCGAGCGCGAACCCGCGCGTCTCCGTTTCGCCATGGGCGTCGACGACCTGAACCGTTACCGTGCTCGGGCCGGAGCTCGGGGCAGTGCCGGACAAGCTCACCCGCGCCCCCGTCACTTCGTCGAGACGCCAGGTCGACCCAACGCCGAGCGACCACGTATAGGGTGCGTCACCTCCTGTCACGTCGAACGACACTTTCCCGTCGCGACCGGCGCACAGCGCGGACGCTTCGATCGAAATGGCGAGCGCGTTCCCGGTTGGCGAAACGTCGCTCGGGGCGTCGGTCGGCGTGGGAGCGTCCACGGCAGCGTCGTTCGCTGGCTTCGGCTTCGTCGATGGCCCCGCGTCGTTCGCGGGTCGAGAATGAGTAACGCCAGTGTCCCCGGAATCCATCGACGCGGACGACGGCGATGCGCCAGCGCACGCCGCACTCGATTCGCTCCTCACGCAGTAACCATTCCGGCAATCCAACCCGGACGGACAATCGCCGTCATTGCTGCATTTCAGCGAGCAATCCGGCGCGTCGAGGTTCTCGGAAATGCAACCTTGCGCGCCAAATGCAGCACACAGGACAAGCGCCACCGCGAACGACGAACGACGCGACCGAAGGACCCCGTCGAGACGCTCCGATGTTGAATCGGAAGGGTTCCGGTTTCCCCTCACCGGCGGAATACTCGGCCGCGGAACTCAGTGTGACAACCCCTTAATTTCTCACACGACTCCAGTTCGCCCCGTCGCCCGACGTGGCGGATTCGTGAACGCCTGCGTCTGTGTACGTCTCGAAACCGCCGGCTCCGCGGCGCCGCACTGCGACTCCACACTCGGATGTCTTCGACGTTTCGCCGGTGCGACGGGCCTCGGCAACGTGCGACGGCGGCGGCTCCAGCGGAAACCGTTGTTAGCTGGCGCTAACGCGCATCATCCGCCGATGAGCGACCACCCGTGTGGCCATCGAGGACGCCGCGCTTCGTCTCTCGCGGCGAAACGATGGAAAACGGCGCTCGCGGTGAGTGACGCATCGCAAAACGGCCGTCTCTTCGCCGGAATTCGAGTGGCCACACACTCGCTCACGTCGAGAATGCATGCCCGCGTTCCCGGCTCTCGTGCGATCGTGTCGCCTCGAACGGCGGGCCATGCAGAAATTTCGATTCGTATTTTCGCTTTGCGCTCTGAGTCTCTTCGCGTGCTCCAAGCCCGCCCCCGTGTCCGAAAAGAAGCCTCTAGTCGCGATCCACGAAGCGCCGCCCGAAGTCGACGCGACGCGGCTCGCCGGCGCGGACAAAGACGAAACGAATTGGCTCACCCACGGCCGCACGTACTCCGAGCAGCGGTTCTCTCCGCTCGCCCAAATCAACGGCGCGAACGTCGGCCAGCTGGCGCTCGCGTGGTCGCTCGATCTCGACACGCACCGCGGGCAGGAAGCGACGCCACTCGTCGTCGATGGCACGATGTATTCGACCAGCGCGTGGAGCAAGGTCCAGGCGATCGACGCGGTCACCGGCAAGCTGCTCTGGCAATACGATCCTGCCGTCCCCGGCGAAACGGGCGTCAAGGCGTGCTGCGACGTCGTGAACCGCGGCGTCGCGTTTTGGAAGGGGCATATTTTCTTGGGCACCCTCGACGGCAGACTCGTCGCGCTCGACGCCAAGACCGGCAAAGTCGTGTGGTCCGTCGTGACCGTCGATCAGAACAAGGCGTACACGATCACCGGCGCGCCGCGCGTCGTGAAGGGCAAAGTCTTCATCGGCAACGGCGGCGCGGAGTTCGGCGTGCGCGGCTACGTCTCGGCGTACGACGCCGACAGCGGCAAGCTCGTCTGGCGGTTCTACACCGTGCCGGGCGACCCGGCGGTGCCGCCGGAAGCGCCGATTTTGAAGCAAGCCGCAACGACGTGGTCGGGACAATGGTGGAAGCTCGGGGGCGGCGGCACGGTGTGGGATTCCATGGCCTACGACCCGGAGCTCGACTTGCTCTACGTCGGAACCGGCAACGGCTCACCGTGGAATCCGAGCAAGCGCACGGCGAAGCCGGGCGACAACTTGTTCCTCTCGTCGATCATCGCGCTGCGGCCCGACACCGGCGAGTACGTGTGGCACTTCCAGACGACGCCCGGCGAAGGGTGGGATTACACGGCGACGCAGCACATCGTGCTCGCCGACCTCGTGCTCGACGGAAAGCCGCGCAAAGTCTTGATGCAGGCGCCGAAGAACGGCTTCTTTTACGTCATCGATCGCACCAACGGCGAGTTCATCTCCGCGCGCCCCTTTGCGCAGGAAAACTGGGCGACGGGAGTCGATCCGAAGACGGGTCGGCCCATTGTGAATCCGAACGCGCTCTACGGCTCGACTGGCAAGCCGTGGATCGCAATGCCAGGCCCGCTCGGCG
>DATBBD010000282.1:0-6211 GCA_036271175.1 Polyangiaceae bacterium
CGTCGGCTTCACCGACTTGATGATGTTGATGGCCGTCGCAAAGTCGGTCGCTAGCTCGTTCATGTCGTCGTAGCTGAACGTTCCCTGTGCGCGCGACGCGGCCGAATCGGCGCCCTTCGTCCCGGCAAGCAGCAGCGGCATGTCGATTCCCGACAAGTTCGGGATTGCGTCGTCGCCGTCTTGCGTCACGCCGGGGACGTAGCGTCCGAATTCGTTCCAGGGGTCGACCAGGATCTTCACCGTGACCGGAGTCTGTTCGAGGTTCGCGACCGTCCACGTCACTTGGACGCTGACGTCGCTCGCCGTCACCCACGGATGATGATCGAACGGTCCGACGGCGCCGGAGAGCGACGCTTCGTCGGCTGGCGTCGGTTTGGCGATCGGCAAGTTGACCGGCAGCTGCGCCTCGAACAACTCGAGCTCGCCGTCGTTGTAGAACGGCGCGACCTTGTCGGTCATGGCGACCTCCATGGGGTCGAGCTGTTGGGTTTCGCTCCCGCTATTGCACGCGAAGACGACGCTCGGAAGCGCTGCGAGCGCCGCGACTCGAACCACACGTTTCATCGTTCGCGCCATTATGATCCTCCCTCTCGAACGAATGCCGCGCGCGGTCCTCACTTCTTCCCCGGCTTGAAGATGAAGGGGTATTGCGCGTTCGTCGGTTTGTCGGCTGCCGGAAAACGCAGCCGCGCGAATTGACGGAGGATGCACCCTTCCACGCGCGCGTTCGACAGCGACGAGCTCTGCACGCGCGACGTCGACACGTCGCCGCCCGGCGCGATGCCGAAGCTGATGGTGACGCCGCCGGAGAGATTCGGCTCGCGCGCGGAGGCGGCTTCGTAGCAGGCGCGGAACGCGCCCAAGCGCGAATTCACCACGCGCTGGATCTGTGCCGGCGTGAGCCCGTGACCGGGCTGCGGCGCGTCCGCGCCGGCGACCTTCCGCTCACCGGTCCCACTCCCCGTCCCGTTTCCTTCCCCTTCGCCCTCGCCGTTGCCGCCTCGGCCGTTGCCGCCGTGTCCGCGTCCGCCGGGTCCGCCGTTACCGGAGCCGAATCCGCCGCCGTGACCGGGACCCCAACCGGTTTCCATCGTGCCCGCGCCGAACGGCACGCCGTCGCTGTCGCCACCACCGCCCGGGCCGCCGCCCTTGAATCCGAGACCCGAGCCGCGACCGAGGACGATCTTGTCGGAACCGAGCCCGCCGAGCGCGTCGGCGACCGAGCTGATCGACCCGAGCGTCTTTTGAATTTCGTGACCGACGTCGCTCGAGAGCACGTCGGACATGCCGCCCAGGTTTTGCCGAATTTCGCCGGGCTGCTCGGTGTGGTCCTGATCGCCCTGACGTCCGAGCGAACCTTCGGCGCTCTTCGCCTTCTTGCCGCCGCCGGATTTTTTCGTGTCTTTGGCGCCGGGGTTCTTGATGCCCGCGCCGGAATCGCTCTTCTTGTCACCGGTCGTCGGCGGAGGTTCTTCTTCGAGGTGAAACTCGACGGCGAGATCTTCGGCCGAGGTGAGCTCCATCGGTTTGTCGAGCGCGCGCGGCGTCGTCAAGAGGGCGATGAGAAACAGCCCGCCACAGATCGAGACGAGCGAGAACAGAAACGCGAGCACGAGCACCCAGTCGATGCGCGTGTTGCCGCGGATCGGCGGTGGCGCGGGCACGAACTGGAAGAAGACCGAGAGCGCGCCGTATTGAAGGAGGCCGTGATCGCCGGCGACGATGGGGATCGGCGCGCCCGAGCGCGCGAGATCTGCGGCGTTTTCTTGCCGTCCGCGAAGAAACACCACGCCGCCCGTGGCGCCCCGCGCATCGAGCTCGAACCCCGAACCCGCCGCGCGGACGGGCTGATCGGCCATCATCGCGCCGTCGGGTTTTGCGAAGAGCGCGTCCTCTTCGTCATTCAGATCGAGCGAGTCACCCGCGCCGAGATGGCGCATCGCGAGCACGGTCGTGCCCCAAACCGCCGCGGTTCGAAGCACGATGGGAGTGGGCGCCACGGCTTTCATCGAAATGAGGGGCTGCGCGCGGTGTCGTCGAGCTCGCGAAGAAACGACCGATGTCCGAGATCGCCCGCGACGAACTCCGCGCGCACGCGCCGGAGAAAGTAAATGAGCTCCGGAGAGCGAAGCCGGCTCTCGACCTCGACCGCGCCGAACTTGTACGTCTTCACGCCCTCTTTGCCCTCTTCGGTGGCGACGACGTTGGCGGCGCCCGGCGGCGGCGTGCCGCTCGGCTGACCCACGACTCCCTTGTCGTTTTTATCGTTCGCGAGCGGCGCGTCAGCGGGCGCTGCGGCAGGCGTGGGAGCAGCAACCTTGTGCACCCCAGCGGCGGGAGCGTGCGCGCGTCGCGGCTTGTCGGCGAACGCCGAGCCGGCGAGGAGCGTCGCGAGTACCAGCCCTCGGAGCGCTCCATTGATGCGGGAGTGGCGCATGTCCAGCCTTCCAGCCTATCCCCTCGCTCCTCGGCCAAAAATGCCCAATCGCCCCGAAAATGGTCTTATTCTCGCCGGAAGTAGGCGCATCTCCGTGGACGGAGCACCGGCGGATACTGAACTTCCGTGGTCCTATCGCCCACGCTTTTTAGCCGATTTCGCGCCGCGAGCAGCTCGCCGAAGCTTGCGCGGGACAAATCCTGAGACTAGGGTGCGTGCCCTTCGAACCATGGTAACCGCGGTCATCCGAACAGGTGGAAAGCAATATCGCGTCGCAGAAGGCGATTTGCTTTCGGTAGAGCTCCTTCAAGGCGCGGCCGGCGACCCCGTCGAGTTCAGCGACGTGCTGCTCGTCGGCGGCGACGTGCCGAAGATCGGGACGCCGCTCGTTGCGGGCGCGAAGGTGACCGGCGAGATCGTTCGCCAGGACCGCGGCGAGCGTCTCATCGTCTTCAAGTTCAAGCGACGTAAGCGTTACAAGCGCAAGAACGGCCATCGGCAATACGTCACGGCCGTCAAGATCACCTCGATTCAGGGCTAAGCGATGGCACACAAAAAAGGCGGCGGCTCCACACGCAATGGGCGCGACTCCAAGTCGCAGCGTCGCGGCGTCAAGGTCCACGGCGGCGAGGTCGTGAACGCGGGAAGCATCCTCGTGCGCCAGGTCGGGCAAACGATCTCGCCGGGACGCAACGTCGGGCTCGGCAAAGACTTCACGTTGTTCGCCCTCGTGACCGGTCAGGTCGCGTACGAGTGGCAGAACCGCAAGAAGAAGCGCGTCTCGGTCTACCCGCCCGCCGTCGTCGCCGGCGTTTCCTGATCGAGACCGCCACTTTCCGCGGCCAAGGGTTCTCGAAGGGCCGCGGAACATGCCGCTGATCCGGGTGATGCCGGAGGCTCTCGCGAGCCAGATCGCCGCGGGGGAAGTCGTGGTTCGGCCGTCGAGCGCCGTCAAAGAGCTCGTCGAGAACGCGATCGACGCCGGGGCCACCCGCTGCGACGTCGAGATTGTTGGGGGTGGGATCACGCGTCTCGTCGTGGTCGATGATGGTCGCGGCATGAGCCGAGAAGACGCGGTGCTCTCGTTCGAACGGCACGCGACGAGCAAGCTGTTCGCCTTCGACGACCTCGGCAGGATCACGACGTACGGCTTTCGCGGCGAGGCGCTCGCGAGCATCGCGTCGGTGAGTCGAGTCGTCATTCGCACGCGCCAAGCCGAAGACGACGCCGGCACCGTCGTCGAGCTCGTCCCCGGCGCGGCACCGACGGCAAAGCCCATCGGCGTCCCGGTCGGCACGACCGTCGAAGTGCGCGATCTGTTCTTCAACGTCCCTGCGCGACGGAAATTCCTGCGCTCCATCGGCACCGAGTCCGGCTACGTCGCGGAAGTGCTCGAGGCGGCCGCGCTGTCGCGCCCCGATCTCACCTTTTCGCTCGTGCGCGACGGGCGACGCGTGCGCGAGTGGCTCCGCGCCGAAGGGCGCGAAGAGCGCGCGCGAAACGTGATCGACGACGGGCTCACACGCTGCGACGGCGCCCGCGGTCCGCTCGCGGTGGAGGCATTTCTGTCGCGCCCCGAGCAAGCCCGCAGCGGCGCCGGCGCGCTTCGCCTCTTCGTCAACGGACGGCCGGTGCGCGACCGTTCGCTCCTCCACACCGTCGCGCAAGCGTACGGCAGCGTGCTCGAACGCGGGCGCTATCCGCGCGGCGTCGTGTACGTCGATCTGGCGCCGTCGCTCGTGGACGTGAACGTCCATCCGCAAAAATCCGAAGTGCGGTTCGTCGATCCGCGCGCGGTCACCGACGCCGTCTATCACATCCTCAGCACGGCCCTCGCGCGCGCGTTTTCGCTGCCGAGCCCGTCGCGTTCCCCGTGGACGGCGCGACCCGCCGACGCGCCGTTGCCGGGAACTGCATCTTCAACGGCGCACGCCGCGGACGAAGCGGCGAGCCGCGCCGAAGGCAACGCCGAAATCGTCCGCAACGGCGCGCTCGCGAGCGACCCCGACGTGGGCGCGACACCGGGCGCGTCTCGTGCAGCGTCGTCGCACGCCGCGTCGTTTCCCGACGCCGTCGCGTTTTCCGGTGCGCTCACGGTCAGCGACTCCGCCGCGCCGATCGCGCCGAGCCCGGCCGTTCGCTGGACGAGCCTCCGGTTCATCGCGCAGGTGCGCCAAACGTATCTGCTCTGCGAAGGCGAAGAAGGCCTGTACGTCATCGATCAGCACGCCGCCGCCGAGCGCGTCAATTTCGATCGGATGCAGAAGCAACACCGTTCGCGTGCCGTCCCTGCGCAGGCGCTGCTCTTCCCCGTCACGATGCAGGTCACCGGCGCGGAAGCGGAGCTCGTCGAAGCGAAAGCCGAAGAGCTCGCGGCGCTCGGCGTCGAGCTTCGGGTTCGCGGCCCGGACGTCATCAGCGTCCACGCCGTACCGAAGCTCTTGAGCCGCGCGAGCCCCGAACGTCTCGTGCGCGACCTTTTGAACGAAGTGTCGCGCACCGGTGGCCGCGCCTTCAGCGACCTCGTCGATCTCGCGATCGCGACGATGGCGTGTCACGGCTCGATTCGCGCCGGCGATCCGCTCACCGACGCCGAAGCGAAGGCGCTCCTCGCCGCCCTCGACTTCGCCGATTTCGCCGGCCATTGCCCGCACGGGCGCCCCGTCGTCGCGTTCACCAGCTGGCCCGAGCTCGAGCGCAAAGTCGGTCGCCGTTAGCGCACGCAGCAACCGTTTGGCGGCGCGGGAGCGAAGCGGTTCGGGAACGGATCGGCGCTTTCGCGACGTTGTACTTCGTCTTCGGAGACGCCGAAGGACGAGCCGCGTTCGCGGAAGAGTGCGACGCCGACCACGCCGACGTTGCGGCCCTTGCCGCGGCGGCTTGCGTACGAGTCGTCGGTCGCGCCGAACCGGAAGGCGCGCACCGAACCCTGGCTGTCGCGGAAACCCTCGATGTCGAGCGAGTCGTACGGCGCGATGACGTAGCCGCGCTTTTCATAGCTGCCGTCGTCGCCGTCCATGACGTCGAGGCCGTCGACCGTCGCGACCGCTTCGAGCCTCGCGCGTGTGTGATTGTCGACGTGAATGACGTAACGGTCGCCGTCGTGACCGAGCGCGTAGGTTCGTGCGCCGTCACGCATGCCGCGGAGCGGACGCCCATTCGGATCGGTGAGCGACACCGTGATACCGGAGTGAACCTGCACCGCGGCGTCGTTCCAGTCGAGAAAGCCGTCGTGCGTCTGCGCCGAAACGCCCTCCTCGTCGTTGTAGAGGAACGCCGCGGTCGCAAACGGCGTGTCGCCGTTCGCGCGCGTGAACGTCGTCGACGTGATGCGGCTGTCGAGCGACTCGCCCCACGACGTGCCGAGACCCGGTCGCGCTTCCGGCGCGGGCGCCGCTGCAGTCGGCGGCGCCGGCATTTCGTCAGCGGCCGCGCCGCGCGCCATCCCCGATTCTTCCGCGGTCGCGGTCGTCGGCTCGGGCGCACTCTTCGGCGCGTAGTGTCCGTATTGGCCGCCGCGCGGTGCGGGCGGCGCTTCGGCGGTCGTCGCCGGTACGCGATGCGTCCCGCTGCAGGCGAGGAGCGACAGTGAGCTGATGAGCGAAAGAGCACCGATTCGAGACGTCATTGGCGAAAGCCTCCTGTGGGTTCGCTCGCTTGAACGCGGCTCGCTCGCGGTCCTTACACTCACCGGCGAGAATCATCGGAATGGCCTTATTCATACCGTGTTCGTCGTCGCCCACATCGTCGCCATCGCACCCTCGCGTTTTCGCC
>DATBBD010000283.1:0-10088 GCA_036271175.1 Polyangiaceae bacterium
CGACACGACGAGCGCCGGAAATAAGGCGAGCCCGGCAAAACGAAGCGACTCTCGGATGGAGCTCCAGCCGAAGGAACGAAGGGAACGGATCATGGTCTCTCCTGATGCTGAGGAACATCGTTTTTTCGCCGAATTTGGCGAGAAATGACGACGTTCGGTGAGCCGCTAACGCGGCTTCGGACAGCACCGAGGCGACCTGTGTTCCACGAAACAAGACATACTTTCCGTTTTGCGAGACGTCAAGCGCCGACACGCGGCGAGCTCTCGAGCGACGAGCCGGCGCGGTTCATCTGAGCGAGAGCCAGAGCGCTCCGAACGCGACGGACACGACGGCGCTGGGTGCTCCGACCTTGAAGAAGTCGCTGAAGGAGATCTTCGTCCGTTCCTCGGCGCGCTCGACGACGATGATCGTCGCGAGCGAGCCGGAGAGCGTGAGGTTCCCTGCGAGCGTCGACGCCATGGCCAACGTGAGCCACGCCGTCTCGGTGTCGGGCAAATGCGGCACCGCGGTCTTCAGGACCATGACCGCCGGTACGTTGCTCACCAGGTTCGACAAGAGCGCGGTCAGGCCGCTCAAGCCGAACACGGTATCGGCTCGAAGCACCGTGAACGCGCTCGCGAGCTCATCGGCGAGCCCGATGCGCTCGATGCCGGCGACGACCACGAACAAGCTCGCGAAGAGGGCGAGCAACGGCCAATCGGTGCGAGCGTAGAGTTGTTTCGGTTCGGTCGCGCGCGTGAGCAGCATCGACGATCCGCCGACGAGCGCCGCGAGCGCCGGGGGAACGCCGGCCATGAACGCGACGAGGACGCCGGCGCCGACGACCACCGCCTTGACGAGATCCGCTCGGCGGACGTGCGGCGGCGCGCTCCTCGCGGGGTGGATGAAGGGTTTTGTCAGCTCGACTTTGTAGACGACGCGGATGATGACGACGTTCAGCGCGAGCGCGACGATCGCGACCGGCAAGAGCGCGGCAGCGAAGCGGCCGTACGAGATATGCGAGAGCGACGCGATCAGGATATTTTGCGGATTGCCGGTGATCGTCGCGACGCTCCCGATGTTCGACGACGTCGCGAGCGCGATGAGATACGGCTTCGGTTCGCACTCGAGCGCGTCGCAGATGTGTAAGACCAGCGGCGTGAACGCGAGACAGATCACGTCGTTGATCATCATCGCCGAGAGCACCGCAGCGGCGGTCGACACCGCGATGAGCAAGGTCGTCGGGTTCTTCGCCCGGCGCATCACGTAAAACCCCGTGAGCGCGAAGACACCCGACACGTCGAGCGCGGCCGAGATGATCATCATGCCGAAGAGGAGCGCGAGCGTCCGGCCGTCGACGGCGCGCTCGGCGTCCTCGAACGTCAAGACGCGGAAGGCGATCATCGCCGCTGCCCCGACGATGGCCGCCGCGACGCGGTCGGACTTCAGACCCGGAATGCGGCCGAGGGCGAGCGCGACGTACGTCACGATGAAGATCGGGATTGCGGCCATGCGAACGGGACCCGATACCGGACGACCGAGGCGGCGTCACGGACGGTCGCTCACCAAACCACGGATTTTCGTCTTGCCGTCACTTCCGAGAAACATTGCCGCAAGGGGCGTTGATCACGCTCAGGGGAAACGATGAAAGGCGCGTCTGCTCGGTCGGTGCCGAGTTTCGCCGGACCCCCGGGGGCCCCCGCTCCGGCCCCCGAAGTGCTCATTGCGGTGGCCGAAGTCGGCCGCGAGCTAGCCGCGACCGGCGACAATGCACCGCGGCTGGTCGCGGCGCTGCGGGTTCTCGAGCGCCGGCTCGGCGCGTCGCGCTCGGTGCTCTACGTCGCCGACTCGGATGAGCGGTCGCTCGCCATCGAGGCCACGTACGGCGTCTCTCGCGACCACTTTCGCGCCAAGTACGGAAGCGGTGTCGCAGGGCGCGTCGCCTCGACCGGTCAACCGGTGATCGTCCCGGTCGTGCGCCACGACGCCATGGCGCTGTCCGATCTGGTCGACGTGTCCCGGTGGAGCGAGGTCGGGTGGAACCTCGTCGCAGTTCCCGTCGTCGTCGCCGGGCGTTGCCGCGGCGCGCTCTGCGCGTACTTCCGTCACCGCGACCCGTCCGGGTTTCGCGAACGCGTCGGCGTGCTCGACGTGGTCGCGTCGCTCTTCGGCAAGACCCTCGACGCGCCCGTGGACCCGGCGGCGAAGCCAACCCGTACGAGCTCGGGCGAAGTCGCGCACGAGAGTCGGCCCGACGCGCAGTTCGAATACGCGAACATGATCGGCTCCACCCCGGTCATGCGGCAGGTCTACGAGCAAGTGAGCCAGGTCGCGCGGACGAACGCGACGGCGCTCCTTCGCGGAGAGTCGGGCACGGGCAAAGAGCTCGTGGCGCGCGCCATCCACCACAATTCGCCGCGCGCCGGCATGCCGTTCATCAAGGTGAACTGCGCGGCGCTTCCCGAATCGCTATTCGAATCGGAGCTCTTCGGCCACGAACGCGGGGCGTTCACCGGCGCTCATTCACGGAAAAAAGGGCGCTTCGAGCTCGCGCAGGGCGGCACCTTGTTTCTCGACGAAATCGGCGAGCTGCCGCTCACGACGCAGGCCAAGCTCCTTCGCGTGCTCCAGTTCCGCGAGTTCGAACGGCTCGGCGGCACGCAGACGTTGCGGACCGACGTGCGCATCATCACGGCGACCAACGCCGACATGGAGCAAACGATGCGGAACGGGACGTTCCGCGAGGACCTCTACTACCGGATCAACATCTTCACGATCACGGTGCCCCCGCTCCGCGAACGCGCGGCGGACATTCCGACGCTCGCCGAGTATTTTCTGGCGAAGTTCGGCCGAGAACACCACCGCAAGGTGGGCCGCATCTCGAGTGGGGCGCTCGACGTCCTGACGCAACACTCGTGGCCGGGCAACGTGCGCGAGCTCGAGAACGTCATCGAGCGCGCCATCGTAGTCTGCGACGGCGCGGTGCTGCAACCCGTGCATCTCCCCGAGTCGTTGCGCGGCGCGTGGACCGCCCCCGAACGGCTGACCTTGGCGCAAGCCGTCGAGCGGCTCGAGCGGCAGTTGGTGGAAGAAGCGCTTCGCGCCGAGAAGGGCAACGCCGCTGCTGCGGCTCGCGCGCTCGGTACCACCGAACGCATCGTTCGCTACAAGGCGCAGAAGCTCGGCATCGATCCTTCGGTGTTCCGCGACGACTGACGCTCGGACGAACTGACCACGCCCTTCGCCCCCTTCAGCCCGCCGCCTAGCGGAGCGACGAACAGAACTGGTGCACGCGATCTACCGCGAGGCAGCCCCTTCCCCACGCCCTCGCTCTAACTCTACCGCCCTCACGAGCGCCGAAGCCCTCCGACAGAAATGTCGTTTCGCAGGCGTAACGGGGTCGAGTCTCACTCGAATGACTCCGCGATCCATTGAATTTATTGCCATTTCCGATGAGGCCGAAACGACTGCGAAACGGCGAAAACGACCGACATTTTTGTCGGACCCTGGATCGGCCAAGCGACAAATTCGTCGGGGCTTCGGTACGAGATCTGATTTCGTCTCAGTTTCGGGCTCGGCCGTGCTCGACGTTTTCAACGGAGGACCACGCATGGCACGCAAGTTGCGATTAGCCGATTCGATGACGACCAGCTCCGCTCGCGTGCTCGGCAAAGAATCGAGCCGTCCCGTGATCGCGCTCCTCGAAGCGCGCATGAAGAGCGAGCTCGCGCGACTCGTCGAGAAGCACGGCGGTTCGCCGATGTGCGTGCCCGCGGTCAGGGAAGCCTCCACCGTCGATCCGAAGGACGTGATCGTCGTACTCGACGATCTCGCCAACGACGCGCACGAGGTCGTGATCTTCATGACCGGCGTGGCCGTGTCGCTCCTGTTCGAGCTCGCCGAGCAGCTCGGGAGGCGCGCAGAGCTGGTCACGTCGCTCACGCGGTTGACCACGATCTGCCGCGGACCGAAGCCCACGGCTGCGCTTCGCGGGTTCGGCGTGGCGCCGACGTTGATGGCGCGCGAACCCTTCACCGCGGCCGAGATCATCGACACGTTGTCGGAGCTCGAAGTGACCGGTCGACACGTGCTGCTCTTCAACTACGGCGAGCGGAGCGACACCTTGTCTGAGACGCTCCTCGCTCGAAACGCCGAGCTCCGTGAATTCTGGCTCTACCGCTGGCAAATGCCGGCCGACACGAGTCCACTCGAAGAGCTCGTGCGTCGGATCATCGACCGCAAGGTGGACGCGCTCGCCGTCACTTGCCAGATCCAGTTCCGGAACCTGTATCAAGTCGCCGAGCGCGTCGATCTCCAGCGCGAGCTCATCGACGCGCTGACGGGTGGCGTGACCGTCGCGGCCGTCGGACCGACGTGCCGCGCGATCCTCGAAGCTTACGGCGTGCACCCGCACGTGGTGCCCGAGCACCCGAAAATGGGCCCTCTCGTCATGGCGTTGATGCGGCATCTCGACGGCCGCACCGACGCCGTCAAACCGGCGCTCGTCGAGCGTCGCGCACGCCGCTGAACGCTCGATTCGACGTCTCGACGACGTTCTCGTCTCGATAATCCCCACACACCTCTCGAAAGAACATCATGCACCGATATTGGGTGCAACGCGTGATCTCCACGTCGTTGCGACTGCGAAGCTTCGTCTTTTTTTCGTCGATCGTCGCGATCGTCGCGACCGAGCAGCAAGCGTTCGCGCAAGACAACGGCGCGCCGGCGGACGCACCCTCCAGCGATCCGAGCGGCGCGAGCACGCCGGCGGCGACCGACTCGGCGGCGCCTGCTCCTACCGACGCGAGTCCAGCGACGCCCGCCGCCACGACTTCGACGCCGCCTGCTGCCGACCAAGCGACGTCCGAGCCGACAGAAGCGCCGCCTCCGCCGAAGAAGGCTCCCTACTCACTCCCTTTCAACCTCCGACCGACGGCCGCAGCGACCGTGCTTCGTCTCGATTCGCCGTTCGCGTTTTACAAGGATCCGGGCAGCGGCAAGAGCGGCTCGACGATCGCGCCGGTGCTCACGTTCTCGTACAAGGTCGTCGATCACTTCGCGCCGGTGCTGCGGCTCGGCGTCGTCGAAAATTCGCCGCCTTCCCCGGGAAAGTCGGGCACCGACTTTCTGAACCCGGTCGTCGGCGGAACGTACGTGTTCGATCTGACGCCGGAGTTTCACCTCGGGCTCTTTCTCGGGTTCGCCGTGCCCGTCGGCACGGGCGGCGGCGATCACCCGGACGCCGGGCAGAAACTGGCGCTCGCTGCCGGCATTCGCGCGCGGTCCGCGATGGACAACGCGATGTTCGCCGTGAACGACTTCGTCGTGTTTCCGGGCGTGGACCTCGCGTACGTCTCGCACGGGTTCACGGCGCAGGCCGAAGCGACGCTCTTACAGCTCACGCGCGTGCGCGGCGCGGGAGATCCGACCACCGACTCGTCGCGCACGAATTTCACGGCCGGTCTCCACGTCGGTTACTTCTTCGTCCCTGCGTTCTCGTTCGGCGCCGAGCTTCGCCACCAGCGCTGGCTCTCGACGCCGAAAGCCGTCGCCGCCGACAAGACGGGCGCGGCGCGCGACACCACGACGATCGCGTTCGGGCCGCGCTTTCACATCAAGGTCGGCAAAGACAAATGGCTCCGCCCCGCCGTCGCGTTCGTGCTGCCGCTCGACGATCCGATGAGCAAGGCCAGTTACAAAATCATCCAAGTCGACGTCCCTTTCGCGTTTTGAACGCCGTTCCACGCGGCCGAAAGCCCCTGAAACACGGGGAACCAACCGAAGAAACCATTTCAGAATCATGTTCAGAAAGGACCGTCCGATGACCGAGAGAAAGAAGTACTGGATCGCCGATTGGCGGCCCGATGAGCCGGCGTTTTGGGAGCGCGAAGGGAAGAAGATCGCGTGGCGGAACCTGGCTTGGTCGATCTTGGCCGAGAACGTCGGCTTCTCCATCTGGCTCGTCTGGAGCGTGGTCGCCGCTCGATTGAAGAGCCTCGGGTTCCACTACACGACCGACCAGCTCTTCACGCTCGTCGCGGTGCCGGGCCTCGTCGGCGCGCTCCTTCGCTACCCGTACACGTTCGCGGTGCCGAAGTTCGGCGGCCGAAACTGGACCATCGTGAGCGCGCTGTTGCTGTTCGTGCCGACGCTCTCGCTCGTCGCGCTCGTCAATGATCCGACCACGCCCTACTGGCTCATGACGCTCGCTGCGGCGACGGCAGGGTTCGGCGGCGGAAATTTTTCGTCGAGCATGGCGAACATTTCCTTCTTCTTCCCGGACAAGGAAAAGGGGTTCGCGCTCGGGCTGAACGCCGCGGGAGGTAACATCGGCGTGAGCACGGTCCAGCTCTTGGTGCCCATCCTCGTCGGCTACGCGATTCTTCCGGCCGCAGCCGCACGAAAGGCGCCGCACCTCGAGAACGCGGGCTTGATGTGGCTCCCGCTCATCGTGGTCGCCGCCGTGGGCGCGTGGTTCTTCATGAACAACCTCACGGAAGCGCGGTCGAACTTCAAAGACCAGATCGCGGTCGCGCAGCGCCGGCACACCTGGATCATGTCGTGGCTCTACGTCGGCACCTTCGGGTCCTTCGTCGGTTTTTCCGCGGCATTCCCGCTCCTGGTGAAAACGCAATTCCCCGACGTGACCGCGAACCTCGCATTCCTCGGCGCGCTCGTGGGATCGCTGGCGCGGCCGCTCGGCGGGAAGCTCGCCGACCGAATCGGCGGCGCCAGAGTGACGTTCTGGAACTTCGTCGCCATGACGCTCGCGACCGTAGGGCTCCTCGTCGCGCTCGAACAGAAAAGCTTCGCGCTGTTCCTGACGACGTTCCTGGTCCTGTTCATCACGACCGGCGTCGGCAACGGGTCGACCTTCCGCATGATTCCGGTCATCTTCCGCACCTACCACCTCGCCCGTGTGAGTGGCGCCGGCGCGGAAGCGGCGGAGCGAGCGATCGCCGTCGCGCGACGTGAAACGGCCGCGGTCATCGGCGTGGTCGCCGCGACGGGCGCACTCGGCGGCTACTTCATTCCGCGTGCGCTCGGAGCGTCGATCAAAGCCACCGGCGGCGTGAGCCTGGCCGTCTCGTACTTCGTCGCGTTCTACGCCACCTGCGTCGCGACGACGTGGTGGTGCTACCTGCGGCGATCGTTTTTGACCGAGCGGTTACCGAGCCTCGCGAGCGCCGGCGCATGACGTCGCGCGTTGCATCAGGGAGCACGACATGACGGAAGCAGCACACCGCTCGGCGACTCGATCCCGCCTCCTCGTGATTGGCAACGGGATGGTCGGGCACCGCTTTCTGGAAGCCGCCGCGGAAAAAGGACTCACCGCGGCGCTCGAGACCACGGTCGTCGCCGAAGAGAATCGGCTCGCCTACGATCGCGTCAACCTGTCGAAGTGGTTCGAGGGCAAGAGCAGCGAAGACCTGTCCTTGGTCGGCGAAGGCGACTACGCCCGATTCGGCGTCGACGTGATCCAAGGCGACGCGGTCGTCGCGCTCGACCGCGAGCGACGAATGGTTCGGCTCGCGTCGGGCCGCGAGCTCTTCTACGACAAGCTCGTCCTCGCTACCGGTTCGTTCCCGTTCGTCCCGCCGATCGCGGGCAAGGACCTTCCGGGGTGCTTCGTGTATCGCACCCTCGACGACCTCGAGAAGATCCGCGACGCCGCGGCGGGCGCGACGCGAGCCGCGGTCATCGGTGGCGGCCTCCTCGGTCTCGAAGCGGCCAAGGCGCTCGTGTCTCTCGGACTCGACACCCACGTCGTCGAGTTCGCACCGCGACTCATGCCGCTGCAGGTCGACGACGCGGGCGGCGCGGTGCTCAAAGCCCGCATCGAGGAGCTCGGCGTGCACGTGCACGTGAACACCCAGACGCGCGCGATCGTCGCCGACGAATCCGGACGAGTGGGTGCGCTCGAGTTCGCAGGCGACGTATCGGTGCCGGTCGATATGGTGGTATTTTCCGCCGGAATTCGCCCGCGCGACGAGCTCGCGCGCGCCGCGGGGCTCGCGGTCGGGCCGCGCGGAGGCGTGTCGGTCGATGCGTCGTGTCGCACCAGCGACCCCGACGTGTTCGCGATCGGCGAATGCGCGGCGTTCGACGGCAAAACCTACGGGCTCGTCGCGCCGGGGTATCGCATGGCCGAAGTCGTCGTCGCCGCCCTCGCCGAAGACGAGCTCGCGTTCGACGGCTTCGACATGAGCACGAAGCTGAAGCTCATGGGCGTCGACGTGGGCAGCTTCGGCGACGCGTTCGGAGCCACGCCCGACGCCAAGGTCGTGAGCCTCTTCGACGGCACGACCGGCGTTTACAAGAAGCTCGTCGTCAGCGCCGACAAGAAGCGGCTGCTCGGCGGGGTCCTCGTCGGAGACGCGTCCGCTTACAGTCAGCTCCTCGCCTACGTCCAGAACGACATTCCGCTTCCCCCGCATCCCGAAGACTTGATCTCGCCGCCCCGCGAGGGCGCGCCGCGCGGGCTCGGGATCGACTCGCTCCCCGACGCCGCGACCATCTGCTCGTGCCACAACGTCGACAAAGGCAAGATCGCTTGCGCCATTCGAGAGAAGAAGCTCGGGAGCGTCGCCGAGATCAAGTCGTACACGAAGGCCGGCTCGGGGTGCGGTTCGTGCGTCACGCTCGTCGACCAGCTCTTGAAGGCCGAGATGAAACGGGCCGGCGTGGTCGTGAAGAATTACCTCTGCGAGCACTTCGACAAGAGCCGGCAAGAGCTCTTCCACCTCGTTCGCGTCCAGAAGATCCGTTCGTTCGACGAACTCGTCGCACGCCACGGGCGCGGCGACGGCTGCGAGATCTGCAAGCCCGCGGTTGCATCGATCCTCGCATCGACGTGGAACGACTACATCCTCGAGAAGGAACACGCCGGACTTCAGGACACCAACGATCGCTTCTTGGCGAACATCCAGAAAGACGGCACGTATTCGGTCGTTCCCCGGGTCGCCGCAGGTGAAATCACGCCCGATCAGCTCATCGCGCTCGGCGTGGCCGCCAAGAAGTACGGTCTCTATTCGAAGATCACCGGAGGCCAACGGGTCGATCTGTTCGGCGCGCGGCTCGAGCAGCTCCCGGCGATCTGGGCCGAGCTCATCCAGGCCGGGTTCGAATCGGGCCACGCCTACGGCAAGGCGCTACGCACCGTGAAGTCGTGCGTCGGGAGCACGTGGTGCCGTTACGGCGTCCAAGATTCGGTGGGGCTCGCGGTGCGCGTCGAGAATCGATACAAGGGGCTCAGGAGCCCGCACAAGCTGAAGGGCGCGGTGTCGGGTTGCGCGCGCGAATGCGCCGAGGCGCAGAGCAAGGACTTCGGCGTGATCGCCACGGAGAAGGGTTACAACCTCTACGTGTGCGGCAACGGCGGCATGAAACCGCAGCACGCCGTCCTCCTCGCGGGCGACATCGACGAGGCGACCGTCATTCGTTACCTCGACCGGTTTTTGATGTTCTACGTCAGGAGCGCGGATCGCTTGCAGCGAACGGCGTCGTGGCTGAACAACCTCGAGGGCGGGCTCGATTACCTGAAGAGCGTCGTCATCGACGACTCGCTCGGCATCGCGGCCGAGCTCGAGCAAGAGATGGCTCACGTCGTCGACACCTACCAATGCGAGTGGAAGACGACGATCGAAGACCCCGACAAGCTGAAGATGTTCCGTCCCTTCCTCAACTCCGACGTACCCGACCCGAGCGTCGTGTTCGTCAAGGAGCGCGCGCAACACCGGCCAGCGACGTGGTCGGAAAAGCGCCCGCTCCTCGAGTCCGGGCGCGTGCGGCTCACGGTGCTTCAGGCCTGACGAACCGAAGGTATTCCACGATGACGCTACAAGCGAATCACGAATGGCTCGGAGCCCTCCACGACGGCGAGTGGGTCGACGTGTGCGCGCTCGACGACGTTCCGAAGGGCACCGGCGCGGCCGCGATGATCCGCGGCGAGCAAGTCGCGGTAATCCGCGCGACGAACGGAGCGGTGTACGCGCTCTCGAACTTCGACCCCTTCAGCAACGCCTTCGTGATCGCGCGGGGTATCGTCGGGGACCGCGCCGGCACGCCGAAGATCGCGTCGCCGATCTACAAGCAGTCGTTTTCCCTC
>DATBBD010000284.1:0-6091 GCA_036271175.1 Polyangiaceae bacterium
GATGCCTTCGACGAGATCGTCGACGAACTGGAAGCTGCGGGTCTGGCGGCCGTCTCCGTAGAGCACGAGCGGCTCGCCGCGGAGTGCTCGCACGATGAAGTTCGTCACGACGCGGCCGTCTTCCGGCTGCATCTTCGGGCCGTAAGTGTTGAAAATACGGATGATGCGCGTCGAGAGACCGAGCCGCCGATTGTACGCGGACGTCATCGCCTCGGCGTAGCGCTTCCCTTCGTCGTAGACGCTCCGCTCGCCGACCGAGTTCACGTGGCCCCAGTACGACTCGGGCTGCGGGTGCACGTTGGGGTCGCCGTAAACTTCGCTCGTGCTCGCGAGGAAAAACTGCGCGTTCTTCCGCTTGGCGAGCTCGAGCAGGTGATACGTGCCCTCGGCGCTCACGCGCAGGGTCTCGATCGGATTCGCCAGGTATTTCGGCGGCGAAGCGGGGCAAGCGAAGTGCATGACCCAGTCGATGTCTTCGGAGAAATCGATCTTTTCGATGACGTCGTGTTCGACGAAGGAAAAGTGCGAATTTTTCGCCTTGTCGACCAAGTTTTCGCGGCTACCGGTCACGAAGTTGTCGACGCCGATGACGTCGTGCCCGTCGCGGAGAAGCCGCGCACTGAGGTGGCTACCGATGAAACCGGCCACCCCGGTCAGAAGAATTCTCACGATTTAGCGTCCCATTCCAATGTACCGGAAACCGGCTTGTTCGAGGATCAGTCGGGGTAATACGTTGCGGCCGTCGAGCATGATCGCGCTGCGCATCGACTTCGCCATCTCGGCCCAGGGCAAGGACTGATACTCGGCCCACTCCGTGGCCAGGACGATCGCGTCGGCCTCTTCGGCGACCGCGGCGGCGACGTCGCAGTACTCGATGGGCAAACCGGCTTCGGCGCGGGACCGCGTCATCGCGATCGGATCGTGCGCTTTCACCTTCGCGCCGCGGTCGAGGAGCTTCTTCGCGATGTCGAGCGCGGGCGCGTCGCGGAGGTCGTCGGTGAGCGGCTTGAACGCGATGCCGAGAATGCCGATCGTCTTCCCCTTCACGATCTTCAGCTCGCCGAGGAGCTTCTCGATGACGCGCTCGCGCTGGCGATCGTTCACTTCTTTTGCGGCGCGGACGATGGGCATGTTGAGCCCGTATTCGCGACCGGTCGACACGAGTGCCGCAGTGTCTTTGCCGAAGCAAGATCCGCCCCAACCAATCCCTGCACCCAGGAACCGATTGCCGATGCGATCGTCGCTGCCGATCCCTTTGGCGACCTGAGTGACGTCGGCGCCCACCTTTTCGGCGAGCTCGGCGATCTCGTTGATGAAGCTGAGCTTCAACGACAAGAACGCGTTCGCCGAGTACTTGATGAGCTCGGCCGACGCGAGATCGGTGGTGATGAGCGGCGTGGGACCGAGCCCTTCGGGCCGCGGCAGATACGTCGGTGGTGCGAACGTCTGCTCGGTGATCGGGCGATACAGATCGGCGAGCGTGTGCACCGCGCGAATGTCGTCGGCGCCGACGACCGTGCGGTCGGGGTACAACGTGTCGTAAAGCGCGGAACCCTCGCGCAAGAACTCGGGGTTCGAGGCGACCGCGAAGCGGCGCTCGGCGCGCGCGCCATGTTTCGCAACGAACGCGTCGCGCACGATCGACTCGACCCAGTTCGCACTGCCGATGGGCACCGTCGACTTGTTCACGATGACCGTGAACTTGTCGCCGAGATGCGCGCCGACGCCGCGAGCCGCGGACTCGAGGTACTTCAGATCCGGCGCGCCTTCTTTGCCGGGCGGCGTGCCGACGGCGATGAACACGACGTCGGCCTCGGGCACCGCGATCGCGTAGTCCGTCGTGAACACCAGGCGGCTCCTCGCCGACTTCACCATCTCGTCGAGGTACGGCTCGTAGATGGGAAGCTTGCCGACGTTCAGATTGTCGATCTTCGCTTGATCGACGTCGACGCATGTGACTTTGCAGCCGACGTACGCCAGCGCGACGGCGTTGGTCAGACCGACATAACCCGTGCCGATGACGGCGACCTGCAATTGGCGCATAGAACGGCTTTTATCACGAACTTCAGTTCGTTGGACGTTTCAAAATCGTAACGTCCAAGACTTCAATGGAATAGGGAGCGATCTTTTCGTGCAGCGTCCCGTCCTCCGTCCGAGGGCCCTGGTCGACGAAACCGGTCGCACCCTCTTCGTAGCCGAACCGCCGACGCGAAGTCGACGTTCCGCAACTGGAGACGTCGATCTCCGTGTCGGCCGGCACTTGCGGATCCAGGTTCAGCAGAACGAGCACGAGGTGCGAGCTCGTTTCGTCGCGCGATGCAAACAATGAAAGATCTTGCGCAGCAGTTGTGGGGACCGAAAGGTCGAGAAACGATCCCCCCTTCCCGTCGAAGTTCCGGTACGCACGGAACGCGTTGAACCCCGGCGACCCGGCTTTCGGCCCGAGCCAGTAGTACGCCGACGTCACGCCGAGCTGTCCCAAGTGTCCGAGTGTTTCGGCCATCGCGAGGCCGCCGCTCATATGGTCGTCGGCTCCGAAGCTCCACTCGCCGATCGAGATCCCTCGTCCGGGATAGTTGTCGGCGATCCACCCTTTGACTCGTGGAATCAGGTTCACGGTGTCGGCGATCCACGACTCGTCCTTGTAGGTCGGGTCCCAGAGCGCGCGCGTCGAACGGATCCGGAGCGCGGCCGACTCGGGATCCGTCTTCGCGCCGTTCCCGTAGAGCCCCGGCGTCTGCGGGTAGAAGTGCACGTCGACGACGTCCAAGATCCGCGTGCCCGTTTTCTTTTCGTTCTCGGCGAGTCGTTTCAAGTACCAGGGCAAGAGCGGGACGTCGCCGTGCGCGCGGCGATCGTCGTGCTGGCCACCGTTCGCGAGATCCTTCGCCGAATAAAAGAATCCGGACCATCCCCACTCCGCGGGGCCCGCGATGACGGCGTCGGGATCGGCCGCGCGAATTGCGCTCCCGTACCTCACGGTACGGTCGAGAACCTCGTCGTAGCTGACGGGCTCCGGATGGATATCGCGATGAGTCGAGTTCCAGAGATTCGGTTCGTTGTCCAAGATGTATTCGTCGACGCTGCGCGACCCCTTCGCGACGTCGCGACGACGAATGCCCTCGATCCACTTCTTGATGAGCTCGGGCGGCGCGGCGACGCTCGTCTCGGTCGGCGGCCCCGGGGCGATCGCATCGCCGTTCGCGCGGTGACCATCACCGGCCTCGGGACGGTTCGGATCGTGCGAGCGCTGCGGCCCCAGCTTGGAAATGGGAAACCCGACGGACGTGGCGTCCTTCGATACCCAACCGATCATCGGCACCACGAGCGCGGTCTTCCATCCGTGGGCGTGATCATCGTCGAACCCGGCGTACAGCACCTCGCTGCCGCTCCCTTTGCCGTTCTCGAAGTACCAATCGCTCCCGGTGTTCGTGACTCCGAGGTCCCAGTTCATACGCGACATCAAGTTGCCGCCGTAGCGATGCGCCGTCGCGAACGTGGCGCGCAGCGGATCGGCCGTGCCGTAAATCAGGGGACTGATGCGCACCGCGCTCTGATCGCAGTGCACGGTCACCTTGGCGGGTCGCGCCGCGAGCGCGGGCGCGGCCATCGTACTCGTCGGGCCGGTCAGCACGATCTTGTCGAGTGCGACGAACCCCGACGGCGCGGGACGGCTCGCTTGAATCACGATTCGGTCGAAGGCGACGCCGGTTGGGTTCAAGGTGGCCATCGGCACGACGGCCTCGCTCCAGCCGTCGGGAAGCTCCGCCGTTTCGGCGAGCGCGACCGGCACTTTCGGGAGCACGGTCTCGTCGAGCTCGCCCGACCGCAACGCGACGGTCAGAAAATCGTCGGCATCGGGCGGCGCTCGGAAACGAAACGCGACGGCTCCGAACTCGGGCTGGAGGGTCGCGTGATGCAAGATGATGCCGCCATATCCCTGGAATTCGATCCCGATGGGCCCTCCATCGGGCCGCGAGCGCGGGCCCCAGCCCCAATCGTCCCAACCCGCGCCGAAATTGCCGTCGTACACCATCATACGAATCGCGAAGTTCGCTTTCGGCGGGCGCGCGAGTGGGGGCGGAACGGACGCCACGGTCGTCGGTTCCTGCGCCCTCCGGCGCAGCCTAAAAGCCCCGAAAACGACGGCGAGCGCGAGAATCGCAAGGACGAAGGCGGCCGTTCTGAATCGCATCGCGCCGCATGGTGGTAGCTCGCCGCGAAAAGTCGAGTCTCATCCTGGGCGTGCGCGGTAGGAAGCGCGGGCCCGTCGCGTCTCGACTCTGGCGGAGCGCCTTGCGTGCGGGTCCGCGACCCCTAAGAATGTCATCAGCGTGATCAGAGAACGGCGGTTCAGTGGTGAGGGCTCGATGTCCGCCAAACGGAGGCTTCGTCGACCCGCATGATGAAGCTGATTCTGCTCTCGTTCATGATCGCCACGATGGCCCTGCCCGCCCGCGCTGCCCGCGAGAAAAGCCCCAAAAAAGGGCTTCGTAAGGCGATGATCCTGATGGCGGTGTTCAACGCCTTCTACTTGTTTGCGCTCCTGTTCATTTACGGACGGCTCTGATACGAAAATTTTAGAGAAGCGGTAGGAGCACCTTGGACGAAGACGACGATGACGATGACGAGCGCGACGACGGAGGCGGAGGCCCACCCCCAGATCTCCTGAAGAGTTACGTCGCGTTCATGAAGCGCTCGGTGCGAAAGCGCCGGCTGGTTGCAGCGTGCATCTTCGTCGTCTGCGCGACCCTTACGATCGCCGCCACCGCGTTGTGGCCGCGGACGTATCACTCGGAAATGGTCCTCTTCGCCCAGCACACCGACGCGCTGGCGACCCGAGGCGACAACGGCCAAGGCGCCATGTGGGGCGCCGCGGAGACCATCCTGCGCCACGACAACGTGGCCGCGATCATCAAACAGACGGACCTGATCCGGCTGTACGAGCAACGTCGTCCGCCCCTCGGCAAGCTCCGCGACGCGATCTCCGAAAAGCTGCACGGGGGGAAGAAGCCGCGCCCGGAAGACCTGGCCGACATGTTGATCGGCATGGTGCAAAACCAGTTGAAGGTGGAGGGATCGGACTCGACCCTCACGCTGTCCATCGATTGGCCCGATGCGCAAACGACGGCGCTCCTGCTCGAAGCCGCCGAAGAGAATTTTCTCGAGGCGCGCCACGTTCAGGAGATTTCGCTCCTCATGGAGTACATCTCGATCCTCGAGGGACATGCGGCGAAGCTCCGCACCGAGGTCGAGACCATGGCCGCTCAGCTTCAAGACCTGAAGGACAAGCAGCGCGACGAAGCCAAGAAGAAGCTGAAGGCGCTCGGCGGCGGTGAGGACGCCGTCGCCGCGGCAGCTCCGACAATCCGGCATTTCACGCCCGCGCCGAGCACCAAGGGCGAGCAAGACGACGACCTCGCTCGACTGAAGTCGCTACTCGAGAACAAGCAGCACGAGATCACCGAGCTCGAGGACTACCGGAGCCACCACCTCCTCGAGTTGCAAAACAGTCTGGCCGAGCTGCAGACCACGTACACCGACGCGCACCCCAAAGTCATCGATACGAAAGCGAACATCCTGTCGCTGTCTCACGAGTCGCAGCAGGTGACCAACCTGCGCGCCGACGTGAAGGACCTCACGGCCCAGATCAAGATGCGCACGGCTTCTGCCGCGGCGTTGACGGGCGGTGGAACTGGATTTTCCGCGGGCGGCGGCGAAGCGGGTGCGAGCGCCGGACCGCTTCCCCAGGACATCATGGGGTTGATGCAAGACAGCGCCGACAATCTCGATCCGGCGGTGCGCGCGCAGTTCAGCTACGCGCTCGACAAGTACACCGCGCTGCGAAGCCAGATCAGCTCGGCCCGCATCGACCTCGATACTGCCCAGGCGGCGTTCAACCACCGCTACAAGGTCGTCGCGCCGCCCGAGGTGCCGAACAAGCCCACCAAGCCGAAGGTGCCGCTCGTCGCCGGAGCCGGCTTCATCCTCTCGCTCCTGCTTTCAATGCTCATTCCGATCATCGCCGAGTTACGAACCGGCAAGATCGTCGAGCGGTGGCAGGTCCATTCGCTCGGGTTGCCCATTTTGG
>DATBBD010000285.1:0-9491 GCA_036271175.1 Polyangiaceae bacterium
GGCGGGTGCATCTCGAGATGCCCGACGAGACGTTTCTCGTCTTCGTGGACCCGTTGCTCCTCGCCCAGGTGTTCGTGAACCTCCTCGACAATGCAGTGAAATACACCCCCGCCGGTACTCCCATCGAAATTCACGCGCGCGAGCAAGGGGGCATCATCGAGATCGACGTGACCGATCACGGCGCCGGCGTCCCGCCCGACATGCTCGAAAAAGTGTTCGAAAAGTTCGTCCGGGCCTCGCAAGGCGGACCGCCGGGCGCGGGGCTCGGCCTCGCGATTTGCCGCGGAATCGTGCAGGCGCACGGCGGCGCGCTCTGGGCGGAAAACCAAGCTGGCGGCGGGGTCCGATTCCGCGTAGCGCTACCCATCGCCATCAACGCGCCACCTCTCCCGTCTTCCGCGGTCCACGCAGAGGCTCTCCAGCGTCCGTCATGAGCGGGAGAAAGCCGTTATTGCTCGTCATCGAAGACGAGCCGCAGATGCGGCGCTTCCTGAAGCCGTCACTCACCGGACAAGGGTTCCGCCTGCTCGAGGCCGAGACCGCCGCGGAAGGGCTGCTCGCGGCGCGAACGCGATCACCCGAGCTCATCTTGCTCGACCTCACGCTCCCCGACGGCGACGGCGTGGAGCTGACGCGGAGCGTGCGCACGTGGAGTCGCGTGCCGATCATCGTCATCTCCGCTCGCGGTCGCGACGCCGACAAGGTGGAGGCGCTCGACGCCGGCGCCGACGACTATCTCACGAAGCCGTTCGGTGTCGTCGAGCTACTGGCGCGCATTCGCGTCGCGTTCCGCCATGCGCGCAACGACGGAAACACGTCGTCCGGCGTGTTCCAATTCGGCGCCGTTCGCGTCGACACGCATCGCCGCGAAGTGCACGTCGAAGAGCGCCTCGTGAGGATGCCGCCGACCGAGTACTCGCTGCTCGAGCTGCTCGCTCGCAACGCCGGCCGCGTCGTCACGCATCGACAGATCCTCGAACACGTCTGGGGACCCGACCAAGTGAAGATGACTCACTACGTGGTGGTTCGAATGGCCGAGCTCCGGAAGAAACTCGAGCGCGATCCTCGCCGCCCCGAGCTGCTCATCACGGAGCCCGGCATCGGCTATCGCCTCCGCGATCAAGCGCCGCGCGAAGCCGACCCCGAGTAGTCGACGCGTGCGTCGTGTAGGAGTCGCGCGCAGGAGAGAGCACGCCGAACTCCACGGAGAAACCCGGCCGCCGGTCACTCGGACTTACGTTTCCGCGCAGCTCGCCGTACGAGCTGGATGAGGCATCGTGAGAAGGCCGAAGACGCCTGGTGGACCTAGAACACCTACATCGACGGATCGGCGAGAGTCGTGTTCCTCTGGGGCCCGAGCTCTGACGGCGAACCCCGGAGGACGTGAATGAATTTCGATTCCGCCGCGATCGAGATCCGAGCAGGCCGCGTACCCCACGTGGTTCCTGGCTGCGATCTCCGGAAGCTGCCGATCACGCCGCTCGAGGCGTACGTATTTTCGCGCATCGACGGGAACACGAGCGAGGACGATCTCGTCGCGTGCACCGGGCTTCAACCGGAGCTCGTCGGCGAGGCGCTCGATCGCCTGGCCTCGCTCGGCGCGCTCCGCTTCGCCGCGAGTCAGCCGAAGCGCTCGGTGTCCGCGATGCGCCCGCGCGCGGCCGCGCCCGCGACGACCACGGCGCCTCCGGCGCCCGTGAGCGGTCCTCAGCCGCGGCGTCGCACCTCGAGAGCGCCGGCGGCCCGGCCGTCGAGCTCGCCGCGCGCACACACCACCGTCGCGCCCGAGCGCACGTCGATCACGCCGGTCTCGCGCTCGGGGCCCGCTCGCAAGCTCACGCCGGTCCCGGCAACGCACCGGCCTTCGACCCTGCGGCCCGGTCATCGCGACCAGCTGCGCCGTTATCTCGACGGCGCGCGCGTCGCGATCGACGAGGGCAATGCGCTCGCCGCCGCCAACTACTACCGGCTCGCGCAGCAAATCGCGCCGGACGACGGTGCGATTCAAGGCGCGCTCTCGGAATGCGCGGCGGCGAGCGCCGAAATGCGCGCGTCGACCGAGCGCGCCGCGAAGCTCGTCGTCGTCGGCGACAACGCCGCTCGCGCGCGCGAGTGGGAGATCGCGGGAGCGGCGTATCAGGACGCCGCGCAACTCGCGCCGCGAGATGCTTCGGTGCTCTACAAGGCCGCGGGCTGCCTCTATCGCATGGGCCGGATCGCCGACGCCGCCGAATACGCCGAGCGATCGGTGAAGATCGTGAGCACGCGCTTCGAGACGTGGTTTCTCTTGGCACAGGTCTACGCCGAGGCCGGCGCGATCACTTCCGCGCAGATGGCCGCAGCGAGGGCGAGAAAGCTCAAGCCCGAAGACGGCCGCGTCGTGAAGCTGATCGCGAAAATCGGCGCCGACCGCTGACGGCGAGGCGAGCTCGCGATGGGCGTCGCCGTGAACCCTTTATTTTGGGGCGCTCTTTACGAGCTACTCGTCGCAGACAGCTCGCGTTCGGCCATCATCCAATCGGTGACGTCGCTGCCGTCCATCGCGCCGCGCGATAGATAGAGTTCGAACGCGCGCATCGCGATCGCATCGTGCGCCGGCGGGAGCGCACGCGCGAGGCTCAGCATCTTTTTTTGCGCCTTCGGCGGGGTGGACGGTGTCTTTCGTGAAACTGCCTGCTTTGCCATTGCTCGTTCTCCTTCGAGAGGTGCTCTTGGCGCTAGCAGAGCCGAACCGACAAACCCAAATTTCTCGCGATCGAGCGCGCGCGGGCGTTTCGCGGCCATTTCGGCGCGCTGCCGAGGATGTCGGTGAGACGCGCGAAGCGACTTCAGCCCGCCGAAGAACGACGGGTCGACGGCGAGTTCTTACCGGGCGCCGTCGAGCGCGACACGGATCGCTGAGTCGTTCTGAGAGCTGCCTTCGACTCGCGGCCCGGGTGTTGGCCGTTGCGCGGAGGGCGCTTGCTCGGCCCCGCAGGCAACGGCACCGCAGCGCGCGTCGGAGGGAGTTCGGACATCTTTCGCGGCTTTCCGTGGCCGGGATCGGAGCCCCCGAGCGGCCAGTTCGGCGGAGGGGGCGGCGCTGCGGGGCGCGCGAGCAAATACCCTTGCGCATATTGCACGCCGAGATCGCGCACGCAGCGGAGCTCTTCCACGTGCTCGACGCCTTCGGCGACGACCTGAGCGCCGAGCTCGGCGCACAGATTGACCATGTGGCGGACGACGGCTTGCTTGCGCGGGTGCGTGTGGACGTCGCGAGTGAGCGCGAGATCGAGCTTCACGATCGCCGGCTCGAGGTTCACGAGACGCTCGAGGTTCGAGTGGCCCGAACCGAAGTCGTCGATCGCGAGGCGGGAGCCAGTTCGGAGGGCGAGCTCGCGGAGCACCTCGACGCAGACCTCGAAGTGCGTGAACGCTGCGGATTCCGTGATTTCGAGGAACACCGGCTGCGTGTGAAACCCGACGGGATCGTCCGGGCGTACCAGCCAGCGGGCGCTCAGCTCTTCGGGGTGCAAGTTGACGAACAGCGGAATGTCGCCGGAGGTGGCGAACGTCACCTCACGAATGATGCGCCCGAGGTGGCCGCACGCGCCTTCTTTGACGGCGGCGTCGAAGAGCACCGGCGGCGCCTGGTACTCCGGCCGTTTGCAACGGACGAGCGCTTCATGAGCGAACGCCTTTCCCGTCGCGAGGTCGACGATCGGCTGAAACACCACGCCGATTTCCGCAGCCGTGAGCGCGCGCACACCGCGCAGCGCCGACGTCTCCACCCCCGCGGCAGTCCAGTTCATTCGCTTGGCTCGTGTCGTCACGCTGGTCTCGGGGTTCCGGGTAAAGGCCTACCAACTTCCAGTATACGGCGCTTCCCCGGCAATCTGAAACCCGAAGTCCGAGCTATTCCGAACGTCTTCCCCGCTTCTAGTGAAACGGGTTCATGAGATCGGAACCTGGAACGCGATCGGCGTGGTCCGGCGCACGCGAACCGGGCTCGGACGACGACTTGGTGCGAGAAGTGGGCGATGACGGCATGCGCGCGACGGCAGCGCGTGCTGCAACGGATTGCGCGGTCGCTGGTGCTTGCACGAACGCCGGTGCTTGCGAGCGCGCAGCGACGCTGGAAGCGGGTTCCGGCCGTGCTCGCGCCGCGCCACTCGCGCCCGCGTCATCGTGATCGCGTGGTGCGACGCGCGTGCTCGCCGGTGCGGCAACGATGACGGCGGCAGCCGCAGGCACGGGCGACGCCGGGACGACGACGGCATCGCTCGCGGCCGGAACGGGCTCCGTCGAGTGTGAGTTCAGGACCCACCACGCCGCTCCGGCGATCGCCACGCCCACCACGGCGCCGAGCGTCGCGACCGTCGTCGCCGACGGCCTCGCGTTCGCGACGGCGGGAGTAGAGGTGGAACCGGTCGTGCGCCGCGACTCGATTTCCGGCCGAGGCACGGCAATTTCGGCCGGGGGGGCACCGAGCGCGACGCGATCTCCGGTGAGGAGCTCGAGGGTGTTCTTGTGCGTCGCCGGAGCCTTGTCCGCCGTGTCGAACATGTTCGACCACGTCGCGACGAGCGACGCATCGGCTACGTCGGTGGTCACCTGGCGCTCGAGCAGCCACGACGCGAGCTTCGAACCGAGCTCGGCCATGGACTGCCAGCGCGCTTCGCGGGCTTTCGCGAGCCCGCGCGACAAGATACGGGACAGCGATTCGTCGAGGCCGAACGTCGTGCCCGGTATCGCCGGCGCTTGCAGGATCGCGCGGAGCAATTCGTCGACGGTCTCGCCGTCGAACGGCAGTCGTCCCACGGCGAGCTCGTAAGCGACGATGCAGAACGACCACACGTCGCTTCGATGATCGACGGGGTCGCCCATCGCTTGTTCCGGAGAGACGTACGCCGGGCTTCCCACCATCGCGCCGAATCGCGTGATCTGCTCGCGCGAGTCCATGACTTTGGCGACGCCGAAATCGACGAGCTTCGGTTGTCGGCTGGCGTTCGCACGGACGAGGAAAATGTTCTCCGGTTTGATGTCGCGATGAACGACGCCGTTCGCGTGCGCCGTCACCAGAGCGTGCGCGATCGGCAAGAGCGTGCGAATCGCAGCGACCGGACCGATCTTCTCGTGGCGCTCGAGCACGCTCCCGAGATCCTCGCCGTCGAGGAGCTCCATGACGACGAACGGCTTTCCCGCGTTCACTCCCAGGTCGAAAACGCGCACGATGGCCGGGTGCACGAGGCGCGCCGCAGCCTGGGCTTCGCGCACCATGCGCTCCGAGAGAATCGGATCGGGCGAGCGCACGAGCTTCACCGCCACCCGAGCGTTCAACGCGACGTTCTCGGCCTCCCAGACCTCGCCCATTCCCCCCTGACCGAGCATCCGGATCAGCCGGTACTTGCCGGCGATCACCTCGTGCAGATCGCCGACCGGCTCCGGAGGAGGAGCATCCTGCCCTTCCCCCGAGCCGCTGAACGACCGAGCCACGCCGTCAGACTACTGCCAAATCCAGCGGCAGCTCGAAGTTTTCGCGTGTTTCCAGCGGCGTCGCTTTCTCGACGTACGTGAAACGTAACGTGAAACGCGAGAGGGGCGGATCGCAACGCTCGGACCTATACTCGGTGACGTGGCGCTACGAAGCCGGCTTTCGGAAATCCGAACACGTCTCAAAGAGTCGCTCGACGAGGCGCGCGCGACGGCGCTGGTACTGACGTCGTCGCCACCGCCCTTGGCAAACGCCGAAGACGAACCGCCCATCGTGGCGCGTCTCATGGTGGAGATCCGATCGGACGGCTCGCGCACGATCGCGCGGGGCGCCGTCGAGGACATCGCCAGCGGCGAACGCGTCGCGGTCGAAGCGCATGGCACGACGCCGGCGCAGCTCGCCGCGTCGCTGGCGCGCACGCTCTTTTCGACACCCTTGCTGGCCAAGACGGCGTTTCGCGCAGTGCTCGACGCCCGGCGCGGCGGCGGCAAGACCGAGCCCAAAGACGACTGAGCCTGCGATAGGGCAGTGGTTTCTCGCCTTCGTTTGGCTCTCTCGCCCGTCACTGGTAAGGCAAACACCGTGTCCGAGCCGTCTCCCAGCGCCCTCATCGTCGAGCTGTGTCAGAAATTCTACGCGCAAGGGTGGGCTTCGGGCACCGGCGGCGGGATGAGCATTCGCAAAGACGGCCGTGTCTTCGTAGCGCCGAGCGGCGTCCAAAAGGAGCGACTCACCGAGCGCGATCTGTACGTGCTGGACGAGAGCGGCGCGGTGCTCGAAGCGCCGACGACGGAAGGGCTTCGCCCGAGCGCGTGCACGCCGCTCTTCTTCAACGCCTACCGGCTGCGTGACGCCGGCGCGGTGATCCACAGCCACGCCATGTTCGCGATGCTCGCGACCTTGGGCAACGGCGACACGTTCGAGTGCACCGAGCTCGAGATGATCAAGGGCATCGCCGGCCACGGGTACCACGACCGTCTGGTCGTGCCGATCATCGAAAATACGGCGCACGAGGCCGACCTCGCGGAATCGATGGCCGCGGCGATCCAGCGCCACCCGCGCACCTACGCGGTGCTGGTCCGTCGTCACGGCGTGTACGTTTGGGGCAAGGACTGGGTCGAAGCCAAGACGCACGCCGAGTGTTATCACTACTTGTTCGAAGCGGCGGTTCGGATGGGCGAGCTCGGGCACGAGACGCGCCGAGCGACGCCGCCCATTCTCGAGATGTACGAAGGAGGCAAGCGATGAGGGCACACTGGCTCGACCGTGCGGGAGCGATTTCGGAGAAAACCCTCGCCGAACAAGGCGTCTACTATGCGCTCCTCGACGCGAACGCCGCGTCGTATCGGGCGCCGCTCGATGAAGTGAAGGACGAGCGCGGCTACATCGAAGAAGACATCGTCGAGCTCGGCCCGGCGACGCCGAACCTCGACGCCATCTGCGCGAAGTTCATCGACGAGCACCATCACGACGAAGACGAGGTGCGTTTCGTGCTCGACGGCGCGGGCGTCTTCGACATTCGCTCCAAAAATGACGAGTGGATGCGGGTCATCGTCGAGAAGGGCGATCTCATCGTCGTCCCGAAGGATCGCCACCACCGTTTCATGCTGACCGACGAGAAGGCCATTCGCTGCGTCCGCCTTTTCAAGGAAAAGAGCGGCTGGGTTCCTCACTACCGGAAGAGCTAGAGCCCATCTCGGTCGCGAGCTGCGGGCGCTTCGCGAACATCAGGAACATCACGGGCACCAGGAACAGCGACAGGATCGTCGACGACGTCAGACCGCCGACCACCGCGAGCGCGAGCGGCTGATTCGCTTCGGAGCCTCGCTCGAGCCCGAACGCCGTGGGAATGAGACCGATGACCGTCGCGAGGCTCGTCATCGCGATGGGCACGAACCGCGACCTCGCCGCGGCGACGATCGCCAGAGCGGGCTCCACCCCCTCCATCAAACGTCGATTCGCGTCGTCGACCAGCAAGATCCCGTTCGACACCGCGATGCCGATGACCATGAGGATGCCCATCAGCGCGGTGATCGAGAACCCTTGCCCGGCCCCGGTCAGCGCGAGCACGATGCCGACCAATGAAACCGGAATCGTGAAGAGCATCACGAAAGGCAAGCGGAGCGACTTGAACTGCGATGCCATGATCATGAAGACGACCATGACCGCGAGCCCGAGCGCGACGCCGAGACCGGAAAACGTCGTGCGCATCAGGTCGATCTGACCGACGAAATCGAACTTGATGCCGCGCGTCCGCGGGTCGGCGCGGAGCGCGCGTTCCAGATCGGCCGCCGCGGTGCCGATGTCGCGCCCTTCGGTTTGCATGAACACGTGCGCCGCGCGCTGGAGCTGATTGCGCTCGATGCCGATCGGTCCGACCGAACGCCGGACCGCACCGTAGGCGCCGAGCGCGACCGGTTTTCCGTCATCGCCGAAGCGGACGGGAAGCGCCGCGAGCGCGTTGATGTCCGGCACGCGCTTTCCGTCGTAATAGGTGACCGCGTAGTACGACTGGCCGTTGGCGGGGTCGACCCAGACGCTCGGCGTGTTGATGTTGCCGAGCGTCGCCTCCAGCGTCGTTTGCGCCGCGTCGCGTGCGGTTACGCCCACCATGCCGGCCTTCGTGCGATCCGTCTCGACGCGGATCTCGGGGTAGTCCATCTCGAGCGTAGGCCAGATGTCGCGCACGCCCGGCACCGTTCGCGCCACTTCGCCGACCGCGTGGGCCTCGGCGTCGAGCTCCTCGAGATTGTTGCCGCGCACTTCGACGACGATCGGCGCGTTGTATCCGTTCGAAAAGACGCTCGCGACCAGACCGCCGGGCCATTGAAGGAGCTCCACGCCCGGATACTCGCGGTTCAGGATTTCTCGAATGTGGTCGGCGATCTCACGCTGCGACTGCGAACGGTGCTCGGGGTCGACGAGCGCGACCCGGATGAACCCCATGTGAGGGCCCCAGTTCGGGCTGGTCATCGCACTTCTGGCGTTGTTCGGCGAACCCACGTTGGTGAGCACGAGCTCGGCGGTGCCTTTCGGGAGCTCGCGTTGCAAAGTTCGTCCCATGTCGTCGATGCGGCGCGCCGATTCTTCGAGTGACATCCCCGGAGGCAATCGGACGTAGATGCGCTCCATCGACTCGTCGATTTCGGGGAAAAAGGTGCTCGGTAGACGCGACGCCGCCCAGCCGCTCGCCATGACGAGCACGAACGCCGCGACGAGCACGGTTCCGCGGAACGGAAGCACGCCTCGGAGCACGTGCGAATATCGCTCGGCGACCGAGTCGATGGCGGCTTCGACACGTTTTCCTAGGGCGCCGTGCTCGACGTGACCGATGAAGTAACGACAAGCGACCGGCGTGACGCAGATGCTGACGAAATACGACGCAATCATCGCGACGGCCACGGTCAGCGCCAGCGGCGCGAACAGCTTCTTCGCGAGCCCCGCGAGCAGCAGCACCGGCAACAAGACGGCCATCGTCGTGAGGGTCGACGCCAGCACCGGCAGCGCGACGGCGTTCGTCCCTTCGAGGGCCGCCTCGTATTGATTGAGTCCCTGCCGTTGATGCCGATGAATCGACTCGAGCACGACGACGGCGTCGTCGACGAGGCGACCCATCGCGAGCGTCAAACCGCCGAGCGTGAACGCATTCAGCGTCTGCCCCGAAGCGTACAGCACGATGAGGGTGATCGCGAACGAGAGTGGAATGGCGACCGAGACGATGAGGGTTCCGCGCACACTCTGAAGAAAAATCAAAATCACGATGGCGATGAGAACGAGCGCCTGGACGATCTCTTTTTTGAGCCCGTCGTAGGTGGTGCGGACGAACGTCGACTGATCGAAGACCGGCGCGACCTTCAAACCAGGCGGCAAATCACGGAGCCCCGAGACTGCCTTCTTCACGGCGTCGACGATTTCGAGGGTGTTACCTCCGGGCACGCGGAGCACGTTCAAATACACCGCGTTCCGGCCGCCGACGGCGACCGCTTGCGTCTCCGGAGCGCCGCCGTCTTCGACGCGG
>DATBBD010000286.1:0-19397 GCA_036271175.1 Polyangiaceae bacterium
GTTCGCGGCGAGCCCGAGTGTATACGCATCGGTCGTTCCGGTGCCGAGCGCTGTCTTCACGTAAGCGAGCCCGCGGGCGAGCTCGGGACCCGTATCGCCGGCGCTCGCGAGCGCCCACACGACGAACGCGGTGTTCCGCGACAGGCTGGTCTGCACACTGAAAAACTCGGATTGATCCGCCGGCCAAGATCCGTCGGCCGCCTGCTGCCCGATGAGCCAGGTCTTCGTGCGCGCAATCATGGCGGCGTCGACCGGATGAATCTTCGCCATGTCCGAGAATTCCATGACGCCGAGCGCCGTCACGCTGAGATACGGCGCGGGGTCTTGAGTGCCGAACCAGGAGAAGCCGCCCCCGGGGTGCTCGAACGTGAGGAGGCGTTGATAGCCGGCGTTGATGTACGACTCGGCCTTGAGCGCCGCGTCGGGAGTTCCCTGCTTGGTCGCCTGCATGTAACTCGCGGCGAGCACGTCGGGCCACGTCGTGGACGTGGTCTGCTCGAAGCAGCCGTTCGGAACGGCGAGCACGCTATCCATCCCCTGGACGAGCTGCGAGAGATATCCGGGAAACAGGTTCACGTAGAGCTGCGACGATCCGGCAATCGCGGTTGCCGGAAACGTGATCGACTCGATCACCGGCGTCGCCCCGAGCGAACCGGAGTGAGCTTCGGGGAATGCCTTACCGTCCGGGACGACAGTGACCGGCCGCGCGACGGCGTCCGACGCTTTGGTGCCCACGGCCTGAACGGTGAGCGACTGATGACCGACCTGGGTGACCTTCACCGGGAACCGGACGCCCGTCACTTCGCCCGCGTCGAGCGGCACGTCGATCGACGTCGCGCCCGCCGGTGTGTACCAGCTTGCAGCTTGCAAGGTGAGATGCACCGTCTGCGACGTGGTCAGGTAGTTGTACACGGCGATCGGGAACTCCACTTCGTCGCCGCGCGTGAGCGTCGCCGGGAGGCTCGCATCGACGAAGAAGTCTTGGAACACCGTCATGCTCCCCTGCCCTCCGCCGAGTTTTCCGCCCGCGGTGTTCGCGAGCGCGGACACTTGCCACTTCGTGATGCTGTCGGCGAGCGGGATCTGGATCTGCGCCGTGCCGTCCGCGCCGGTGATCACCTCGGGATTCACGTACAGGGTTTCTGGGAAATCCTGGCGCACGCGCGGCGTCGCGTCGGAACCGCCGGGCGACGTGGTGGCGCCGCCCTGGCCGGTGTCGACGCCCGCCGTGCCGCCCATCGAGAACGAGCCGCCCGCGGCCGCGTTCCCGGGCGCATCCTCGCCGGGCCCCTCGACGGGAAAGTCGAAGGCTCCGCCGTTTTTGCTCCCGACGTCCAGAACGCCGACGTCCGTCGCCGCGATGGCGATCGTGAGATCGTCCGTAGTTCCGGGCAGCTCGTCGGGTCCATTCGACACGAGGTCGATGAAATCCGGAGTGCCCGACGTCGTCGTGAACAGGTTCCCCCAAAAATCGACGACCGAGAGATCGCGCGCGACGCGTGCGCCGAGCGCCGAACCGTAGTCGGTACCGAGCGAGCTACAGTAGTACCCGCTCGCCGTGCAGCCCTGCGATTCGAGCATCGCCGACTCGGCGGGCACGACGAGCTCGAGCGCGCTTACGATCCGCGTCTTTTCGGCGGCCAGGTACGGCGTGAGCAACGTTTTCACGTCGGCGACGACTTGCGGATAGCTCGCGTCATGGATCCCGGTGACCCCGGAACCTCCCATCGCCGCGAACGTCGCTTCGGCCTCGGCCTGCGCCGCTTGATTGGCCGTCGGATCCGTCGACGCCGTCCCGTCGAAGAGCACGTTCGACAAGGACACGAGCGGCCCGTCGATTTCGTATGTGGGATTCGAATAGCTGTCTTCGAGGTCGAAGAACGACTTCAAGAGTCCGGGCTGCGCGTCGACGAGCCCGAACACCGCGGCGTCGACCACCTGGACGCCGAGCGCGGCGACCGCCGGCTTCCCTGCCGAGTCCGCGACGGAAAACGTGAGCGTCGCCGATTGACCCGGCGTGTACGTCGTCTTGTCGGCCTGGATGGTGACGTTGAGCGACGAGTCGCCCCGGACGAAGAGCGTTCGGCCGGCGCGCACCACGTTGCCACCGTCGTCCACGATGTACGCGTCGATGCGATTGCTCCCGAGGAGGCTCGCGTCGAGCGGCATGGTGAACGTGCCCGCGCCGTTCTCGAGGTCGACCGTGCGCATGTCGACCGCCTGACCCTCGTTCAGCCAATCGACGTAGGCGTGCACCGACGTGCTCGACGCGAGCACCGATACGGTGACGGTATCGCCGACGTCGTACACGCTCTTGTCGGAGCGGACGATCACGTGCTCGTCGCCGGTCTGCGCGCCGAACGTCAACTGCCGAGTGATCGGCGCTCCGCTCGGCGGAGTCACCGTGGCAGCGACGGAAAACGTATCTTGGGCAAGGTCGGGCGTGAACGTGACTTCGGCATGGCCGTAAGGGTCGGTCGTCGCGGTGAGCGTGGTCGCGCCGATGACCAGGCTGACGGGCGCGTTCGCGATGGGTGCGCCGAGCGGGTCGCTCGCGAACACTTCGAGCCGGTTCGGAAGACCCGGCACGATCGTCGTCGATTCGGGGACCACGGTGAGCCGGACCGCGTCCGCCGCGATGGTCAGCGCGGCTTCCTTCGTCACCACTTGGCCGGCCGAATCGGTCACCGTGACGCGGACTCCCGCAGTCGCGTTCCCCTGGGAGAGCGGCAACCCAGCGAGCGTCGACGGAACCGTCAACGCGAAGCTCATTTTGCCGTTGGCGTCGGTCTTGCCGACGACCTGCTGAAACGCGGTCTCGCCGACGTCGAGCGTGTAGCCCTCGATCACCACGTCGGCGTTCGCCACGACTTTTCCGAAGAAGTAAAGCGCGTCCACGCTGCCGGCGACGGGATCGCCGGGCGAATACCAGGTCTTGTCCACGCTCACGTCGACGCCGAATTTCGGGAGTACGTAGTGAGAGACGTCGACCGTCTTTTCGGTGGTGGTGCCGCCGACCGCGACCGTCGCCTTGAACGTCCCCTCGTTGACGATGGGACCGATCACGAAATCCGCGGACGCGACGCCATAAGCGTCCGTGGTGAGCTCCTGGTGGAACACCTCGTTGCCCTTGCCGTCGGCGACCTCGAACACGGCGGACGCGCTGGCGGTCGGCGTATCTGCCGGCGGCGCGAGCGCGAGGGTGCGCAGATGGATCGTTTGACCGGGTTGATAGATCGGCTTGTCCGTCGTGAGCAGCACCTTCTGATCGGGCGCTTGCACCGCCACCGTATCGGCCAAGGTGGTGGTCGTTCCGCTCGCAGTTCCGGTCGCCTGAAGTGCGTACGAACCCGCGTTGGTCAGGGTGACCGGGAAGATCGCTTCACCCGTCGCGGACGTCGTGCCCGTCAACGTCGTCGCCGTCTGGTTCGCCGTCGTGAGCGAAAGCCCGACCGGAATGCCGGAGACCGGCGCCTTCGTCGTGGGGCGCTCGGCGACGACGCGATACGACCCCGCTTTACCGCTCGCGATCGTCGAGGGACCTTCGAGCCTGAGCTCGTAAGGTCCGACGACGCGAAGGAGCGACGTCGTGACGCGCAAGCTGCTCGAGACGCCATCGACGATGAGCACGCTGTACTTAGCCCAGTCGGGCTGGCCTTTGACGTCGGACGGGACGGGAAGCGTTGCCTGCAAGACCGCGGAGGCGCCCGGCGAGACGTCGTACGGCGCCGACGTCGTCGAAATCGTCTTCGAGTCATCGACGAGGATGAGCGAGATCGCGAGCGTGCCCGAAGCGTCCTTCTGACCGCTCACCGGAATCGTCAGCGCGAGCGTGCCGTTCTGCACGACGGCGGCGATGCCCGCTTCGTTGACCGAGATGCTCCCGTTGCTCCCGTGGTCGACGGAGCCGATGACCCGATGCGAGTCGCTTCCGCCGGAGCACGCCCCCACTCCGACGAGCGCGCCGAGCAAGGCGCAAACCCAAACCCCCAAGCGCGACGAACGACGGCTAGAACGAGTAAGACCGACTGAAGTCATGGAAGGGCTCCTGTGCCGAGGCGGTGGCACAGATGCGCCACGCCTCGGAGCCCCTAGTGCAGTAATCAGGCCAGCAATCAAGCCACACGGAGATCATCGCGAATTCGAGTCGTGCCACGGCACATGGCACAACTCGGCCGTCCGCGCAGGAATCCAGAGAAGAAACGCCGGCCGCCGCGAGCGAAGCGAGCCCGCGAAGCGGCAGGGGGAGCGGTCGCGAAGCGAGCCGCGGGGGACACGGTCCCCCAGGACCCCGAGCGGTCGCGAAGCGAGCCGCTGGAGCTCGCTTCTACGGCGAGCAGCTGAACGGCTCTTCGCCGTAGTTCTGATCGACCAGCGAGAGGTAGAGCGTGCCGTTGCAGTTGGCGAGCGCCGAGGGAAAGTGCGACCACGGGTCGTTGTCAGTGCCGCTCGAGAGCACGGTGCCCGACGGCGTGCCGTCGGAGCGCCACAGCTCGTAACCGGTCGTGCCGTCGCTCGCGCTGAAGAAGAGGATGTTGCCGACCGCGGTGAGGTACGACGGGCTCGACGTCTTGCCCGCCACCGGGTTGATGTCCTTCGTGAGCTGCACGCCGGCCGCAGTGCCGTCGGTTACGAACACCTCGACGCCATCGGTCGGGTGGTTGGCGATGAAGAACAGCTTGTTGCCCGCGACCGTCGGCGAGCCCGGGTTCGAGTACGGGTTCGAATTGATCGCGCCGGTGATCATCGTGGTGGTCGTGCCGTCGCTTCGCCACATTTCCCAGCGAGTGCCGTCGTAGGCCGTGAAGAACACGCCGCCGTTCATGACGGCGAACCGCGTCGGAGACGCCGAGGCCGAACCGGCGGCGAGGTCCGTCACGCGGGTCGTGCCTTTTGCGGTGCCGTCGCTCCGCCAGAGCTCGTCGCCGTTCGTGCCGTCGTTCGCGCCGAAGTACACGTAGCTGCCGAGCGTGACGAGGGCTTCGTCGATGCCCGACGACGAGGTACCGGAGCGAATGTCCTTCGCGAGCAGGGTGCCGGCCGCCGTACCGTCGGAACACCACGGTTCGCGACCTTCGTTCACCGAGGTGGCCACGAAACATACCTTGCTTCCGAGCGTCGCGAAGAGCGTCGGCGTGGAGCCGGTCGCCCCCGTGTAGATGTCTTTCACGAGGGATGTGCCGCCGGCCGTGCCGTCGCTCTTCCAGAGCTCGTTGCCGTCGGTGCCGTCATCCGCGTAGAAATAGAGCGCGTTCGGACCGGCGTAGACGTTGCCCGGCGTGGAAGCCGCGGAACCGGACTTGATGTCCTTCACCAAGGTCGTTCCGCTCGTGGTGCCGTCGCTGCGCCAGAGCTCGACGCCGTGCACGCCGTCGTCGGCGGTGAAGTAGAGGATGCCGTTGTACGCCACCATCTGCGACGGGCTCGACGCTGCGGTGCCCGGCTTGATGTCTTTGACGAGCACGGTGCCCGCGTCGGTGCCGTCCGTACGCCACAGTTCGCGGCCGTACGGCGCGATGTCGGCGGTGAAGAACGTGTAGCTTCCGGCGTACACGAAGCTCGTCGGGTACGAGTTTCCGGTGGACGTGTTGAAGTCCATGTTCAGCCCGGTGCCGCCGGCGGTGCCGTCGGTGGACCAGAGTTCGCTGCCGTGCACGGTGTCGGTGCCGGCGAACCAGAGCTTACCGGTCGCCACGGCGAGCGACTCGGGCGCGAGCCCGGTTTGCGAATAGACGAGCTTGGTGTTCGCGACGGTGCCGTCCGAGACGTAGAGACCGTCCCCTTGCGAGAAGTAGTACTTGCCGTTCCACACCGCGTAGCCGCCGGTGACGTTCGCCACGCCGGTCGCGAGTTGTACGGTGCCCGCGGTCGTGCCGTCGCTCGACCACAGGTCGAATCCAGAATCGGTCGGAACCTGGAAAATGACGCGATTGCCGAGCGCGACGAAATCGTCGGGCACGTCGCCCTCGTCATCGGGATCGAACGACATGACGGCCTTCGTGCCGCTCGCGGTGCCGTCGCTGACCCAGAGATCCGAATAGTACCCGAGGAAGAAGATCCGATTCGGGGTCGCGGTCACGGTTTCGGGGCGGAACGAGTCGTCGCTTTCGTCGGTGATGAGCGTCGTTCCGCCCGCGGTGCCGTCGCTCGCGTAGAGACCGCGCCGGAAATTCGAGCCCTGATCCGCGCCGAAATAGAGCTTGCCGTTCCACACCGCGAGCCCGCGCGGCTGCGACGACCCGGCCGTATTCAGATCGAGCACGCGCGTCGCCGCGCTGCCGTCGGTTCGCCAGAGTTCGCGGTCGCCGGTACCGTCGGACGCCGAGAAGTAATAATAGCCGCCGAGCTTCGTCATTTCGGCAGGCTGCGAGCCACCCGAGCCGGGGTTGATGTCGGTGACGATCTGCGTCCCGCCGGTCGTGCCGTCGCTGCGCCAGATCTCGCTCCCCGTGGCGGTCGGGTTCGCGACGAAGAGCACGCCGTTCGTGCCGTACGGCGCGAACCCCGCGAACGCGTCGGAGGCGATTCCGGAAATCGGGCGAGTGAGCGCGACCGTCGTGGCTTGAGTGCCGTCGGTCATGTACATCGAGTACGTCACGTTGTTCGGGTCGCCGCCGGAACCGTCGTTGGCGGAGAAGAACGCACGATTGCCGACGACGAAAATGTCGTTCGGATTGCCGCTCGTGGAACCCGGACCGACGTTGATGAACGTCAAACCAGCCTCGGTGCCGGAGCCGTCCGTGTACAAGAGCTCGCGACCGAACGCAGTGTGCGTCATCGAAGTGTAGAAGCCCGACGTCGCGGGCACGATGTCCATCGGGAATGCCCCATCGGTGTTCGTGTTGATGTCCTTGACCAGCTGGGGTGCGGGCACACACCCGCAGATCACCAGCGAGAGCGGCGCCGTGATCGCCGCCACCATCTTCGACACACCGAAACGCTTCTCCGCCATCGACACACGGTATCGAAGGTGACCGCACCTGGGAAGGCGATTGCCGCAGACCGACGCGGGTTCATGGGTCCGACTCCCACCGTCGCCGCTCTAGTCCTACTCGGGCACAGCGACTACTCGCGTGGCCGCTTCGTGGAGCGCCGTTCGCGTCCGAACGGAACGACGTTTCAAATTCGAACCAACAAACCTCTGGAACCGGTCTAGGAAGGGCCCGGCGTGCCGATGGTGATGCACGCCCGAAGCCGCTCAGAGCGTCGCGCCCCACTTGCGGAGAAGTCCGCCGCTGCACTCCGCCTCGAAGACGACGGATCGCGCGGGGCCTCCAACCGGTCCCCATGGCAACGTCGGCACGTGCACGGCGTAGAGCTTGAACGCCTCGAGCGCGTCGCTCGGCGAGTGCACCGCGTTCCATTCGTTGCAGAGGGCGCGCGCGTACGCGAGCCGCTCGGCTTCCTGCTGTCGTCCCTCGAGCGTGAGCAAGTATTTACGCCAGCGATCGTTCGAAAAGGTGCGCGAGACGACGTCGGGGCGCGCCCACGACACCGGTTCGCCGGTTCGAAGGTCGACGAGCGCACCCGAGCGCAGGCGCGCGGGCATGACGAGCCAGTGACTCGCCAGGATGGGCCGCGAAAACATGTCCCAGCGCTGATCGAGTCGTAACGCCGCGAACAGCCGATTTTGCGCCTCGGGAACGACGAAAAGCCCGGGTCGAACCGTGTTCAGATTCCAGAACACGACGGCGGCGGCGAGCGCGAGACAGACGGCATTCGACGAGTCGGAAACGCCGCGGCGCATCGCATTCACGACGGAAAGCGATTTGATGGGGGGCGCCCTCGACGGCGGGTCGCGCCGCGGAGAAGGCAGCGGCGCGCCGGAAGCGACGAGCGGCGCGAAGCGCCGATCCCACGCGAATGCAAGCCGATCCCACGCCGTGGAAGGCACGAACGCGAGCCACATCACGAGACTCACCGGCGCGAAAATACCGATGCTCATGAAGAGGGCGATGCCGAGGTGAAACGAGAAAAAAATGACGACGGCGAGGCCCTTGCACAGCGCGGGCCGAATCGGCGACAAGAGCAAGAGCGGCCCGAGGATCTCGACGTAAGGCACCACCCTGCCGACACCGGACCAGAACGCGACGTCGCCGGAGGCGTGAAGGGAAAGCCACGTCGCGAACTCGGGCGCGCGGATCGCATAAACGAGGCCGGTGCCGTCGCGCCACGTCCCGTCCTCGAGCTTCATGAGCCCGGCGAAGACGTAGACCGACGCGGTTTGGACGAGCAGCGCGACGGTGCCCGCCGAGGCCACGAGGTCGTCACGACTCGAATCTTCGTCGAACGCACCGCGCCGCGCGTCGAGCGACGCGCGCGCTCCGAGCGGCAAGAACATCGCCCAGAACAGGAGCACGCGGAGGAGCACGTCCGCGCTGCTGAGCACCTCCGGATTGCGATTCTGGAGCGACACCAGGAGCGCCCACGACGCGATCGTCGCGACGCGCGTTCGGTAACCGACGGCGAGGCAGACGGCGAAGGCAGCCGCGACGACGAAGAGCAGACCCTCGAACCACACCGCGCCGCTCGCGAGATGGAGCGAAAAATATCCCGGATGCCAGAGCCGCTCGACGACGAGCGCGCGCGGTAGAACGCCGTCGTCGGAGTAAAAGGTCCGCAGATCGCAGGCGCGCACCGCGAGATCGCCCAGGACGACCACGGCGAGCCCGACGCGAAAGAGCGAGAGAGAGCGCGCGTCGAGGCCGAACATCGCGCGAAAAACGGCGCGCCCATTCGAAGGCGAGCCCCCGTCTCGCGACGAACGAGCGCCGAAACGCACGCGCACGCGATTACCGCTCGAGTCTCCGGCGAAGCCCGTACTCGGCGAGGAAATACGCGGGGCACAGAAAACCGACGAGCACGGCCGCATTTCCCACGAGACCGGCGCTCACCGTGCCGCGGACCAACGATCGCGACAGGGTCACGACGTGCGTCAACGGGACGAGCAACGCCGCGCGCTGGATCCACGCGGGCATGCGGTCGAGCGGGAAGAACACGCCGCCGAAGAGGTACATCGGCGCGATGATCAAGGTGAAGTAGTAGTTGAAGACGTCGTAGCTCTTGGAAAAACTCGAAGTGACCAGCGCCATGGCCGAAAACCGGAGGCCGGCGAGTAGCGCGACCGGCGCGACGCCGAGAGCCCACCACGAGGGCACGAGTCCGAACGCCGTCGCGACCCCGAGCACAATGACCCCGCCGAAGGCGGCCTTGATGCCGCCGAAGAGGATTTCTCCGGCCACGAGCTCGCCGATGGCGATGGGCGTCGCTAGGATCGCATCGTACGTTCCCTGGGTCTCCATGCGCGTGTAGCTCCCGAAGGTACACTCGAACGTCGCCGTGTACATCACGGTCGAGACGACGAGGCCCGGCGCGATGAACTCCGCGTACGTCATGCCGTCGAGCCGCGGCACGACCTGTCCGAGCCCGAACCCGAGCGCGACCAGATAGAGCAGCGGCTCACCGACGTATCCGATCGACGTCGGCAAGACGAGGCGTCGCCACACGAGCATGTTGCGCATCGTGACGCGCCACGCATTTCTCGCGAACGACGCGGCGCGGCTCATTCGGACAGCTCTCGCCCCGTGAGGCGCAAAAAGACGTCCTCGAGCGACGCATTGCGGAGCAAACACGGCGCTCGCGCCGCGCGGGCGCGCTCGATGAGACGATCGGCGAGTCCGGAACGCCGCGAGAGAAAAAAGAGCCGCGTATCGCCGGTGCGTTCGGTGAGCGCGCCCTCGAGCGAGAGCCCGTCGAGGATCTTCTTTTCGTCCTCCTCGGACGCTTCCAGCTCGATGACTTCTTCGCCGGCGTGTTCGCGAATTATCGCCGCGGGCGCTCCCGTCGCGATGATCCGTCCGCGGTCCATGATGACGACCACGTCGCAGAGGCGCTCGGCTTCGTCCATGTAGTGCGTCGTGATCGCCGTCGTGACGCCGCGATCCTTCAATTCGCGGAGCTTTTGCCACACGTGATGGCGCGCCTGCGGGTCGAGCCCGGTCGTCGGCTCGTCGAGCACGACGAGCTCCGGCTCGTTCACGAGCGCGCGCGCGATGACCAGGCGCCGCTTCATGCCGCCGGAGAGCTCGCGAATGCGCCGGTTCGATTTGTCGGTGAGCGACACGAACTCGAGCAGCGTCTGGGCGCGGCGCTCCGCCTCTGCGCGGCTCATCCGGAAGTAGCGCGCGTAGACGTACAGGTTTTCGCGGACGTCGAGGTCCGGATCCAGGTTGTCGTCTTGCGGGACGACCCCGATGCGCGCGCGAACCGTCGCGCCGTCGGAGACCGGGTCGAGCCCGAGCACGCGGAGCCGTCCTGCGCTCGGCCCGCTGACGGCCTGCACCATGCGCAACGTCGACGTCTTGCCGGCACCGTTCGGGCCGAGGATCCCGAAGCACGAGCCCGGCTCGATGCGAAACGAAATGCCGCGCACGGCCTCGAAGTCGCCGTGGCGCTTCTCCAGATCGGTCGCTTCGACGACGGGCTCGGCCATGGACGTCGACGAGCGTTCACTCGTACGGCCGCAGGCGGACGAGCCCGGGCGCTGCTTTCACCACCGCTTGGCACGCGAGCCGCGTGCCCTTCGGCGCGCGAATCAACGCCAAGAGCTCGCGCTCTTCGGCGTTCGGAGGCTCGAGCAACTCTTCCCCTTGCTCGATCATGACGTGACACGTCGCGCACGTCGCAGACCGGCACGAAAACGGCACCGGCGCGTAATGCAAATCGCAAATGTCGACGAGCGCCCCACCCTCCGGGGCGTCCACTGCTTTCGCCCTCCCGGCGGCACTCTCCAGGAACTCGATCCGCGGCACGCGGCCGGAGTTTTAAAGGCCGCTCGGTCGTTCGGCAACCCGTTCCTCTGTCGTGGAACCGAAGGTGGTCCGAGCCACGAGATCGGTTTCGAGAGGTCGACGCGACGCGCACGCCGCGGTATTGCCGGCGTTCCGTCATGGTCGCCATCGTCGACGTCCGCGTCGAGCGTCACTTTCGCGTGGAGCTCGCGCGACCGATTCTCGAAGACATCCGCTTTCGCGTCGAACGCGGCGAGCACTGGGCGCTCGTCGGCGCCAATGGTTCGGGAAAAAGCACCCTCTTGTCCATCGTATCGGGGGATCTCTGGCCGAGCGTAGGGGTCGTGCACGTCCTCGGCGCGGAGTACGGCCGCATCGACAAGCGCGAGCATCGGAAGCAAATCGGCGTGGTCAGCTCGGCGATGTTCGGCGGTCTGCCGAACGGCGACACGGGGCTCGAGGTCGCCGCCTCCGGGATCCGCGCGATGATCGGACGGCTCGGCGCCTTCGAAGAAGCCGAGCTCGATCGCGCGCGGCGTGCCCTCGCGCGCGTGTCCGCCGAGAGCTGCGGACCGAAACCGTATGGCGTGCTCTCGCAAGGCGAACGGCAGCGGGTGATGATCGCGCGAGCCCTCGTGAACGAACCGGCGCTGCTCATCCTCGACGAACCGTGCAACGGGCTCGATCCCGTCGCGCGCGAGCGATTTCTCGGCGATGCCGGCGTGCTCGCCGCCGCAGCCGACGGTCCCACGCAGCTCCACGTGACGCATCACCTCGAAGAAGTGCCGTCGTTCATCACGCACGCGCTCGTCCTCCACGAGGGCCGCGCGCTCGCGAGCGGTCCGGTGAACGGCGTGCTCACCTCGGAGTGCCTGAGCACGGCGTTCGGCGCCGATTGCGCGGTGTCCGTCGACGGCGACGCGGGCGAACGCCGCTACCGCCTCACGGTCGCGCGAAAAAAGAGCGAGCGCTGACGATGCGCGCGCTGGTCTGCGATCCCGCGCCGCGTCTCGTCGACGATCGCGACGAACCCGTGCGCGGCCCCGGTGAAGCGCTCGTCGCGCTCGGGCTCGCCGGCATTTGCGATACCGATCTGCAGATCATCCGCGGGTACATGGGCTTTCGAGGGGTCATCGGGCACGAATTCGTCGGGGTCGTGCTCGAGGCCGACGATACCCGCTGGAAAGGGCGCCGCGTCGTCGCGGACATCAACGCCGGTTGCGGCGCTTGCGTCGCTTGCTCTCGCGGCGACGCTCACCATTGCCCGACGCGCACCGTGCTCGGCATCGCCGGGCGCGACGGCGCGCTCGCCGAACGGTTCGTCGTACCCGAACGAAGCCTCGTCGCGGTTCCCGACGACGTGCCCGACGAGCACGCCGTCTTCGCCGAGCCGCTGGCCGCCGCGCTGCACGTCACCGACGAGCTCGGCCCCGGCGACGACTCGATCGTCGTGCTCGGCGACGGCAAGCTCGGGCTTTTGATCGCGCGCGCCCTCGTCTCCGCCGGCAAACGCCCGCTCCTGGTCGGGCACCACGAAGAAAAGCTCGGGCTCGCGCGCGCCGCGGGCGTCGAAGCCATGCTCGAGCACGACTTCTTGGGGGTTTTCACGCGTGCCGACGTGGTCGTCGAAGCGACGGGGAGCGCGTCGGGGCTCGCCCTCGCGCTCCGCACCGCGCGGCCGCGCGGCACGGTGATCCTCAAGACCACCGTTTCGTCGCCGCACACCGTCGATCTGTCGCCGGCCGTGATCCACGAGCTTCGCATCGTGGGCTCGCGCTGTGGCGACATGGCGCGCGCCGTCGACGCGCTCGCTCGCCGCACCGTCGATCCGACTTCCCTCGTGGTCGCACGCTATCCCCTCGCTCGCGCCGAAGCCGCCCTCGCCCACGCGGCGCGTCCGGGCGCGCTCAAGGTGCTCGTCTCCGCGAACTAACCAGGAAAACATGTACCTCGTCCTCTTCGACATCGACGGCACGTTGCTCCGCGGCCAAGGCGTCGGCAGCCGCGCCATGGAGCGAGTCGGTAAACGTTTGCTCGGTCCGACGTTCACTCTCGACGGCATCGAGTTCGGCGGCGCGCTCGATCCGTGGATTTTTCGAGAGGCCGCGAGTCGAACCGGACGCCACGACGCGGACACGGTTCACGCGAATTTTCGCGACGCCTACATCGGCGAGCTCGCGCTCGCGCTGGACGAGCAGCGCCCCGAGCTCATCGCCGGAGTCGCCGCGGCGCTCGCCGAGCTCGCGTCGGACGAAACGGTGACCCTCGGACTGGTCACTGGAAACTACGCCCGCGCGGTGCCGCTCAAGCTCGCCGCCGTGGGAATCGACGCGTCGCAGTTCGTCGTCACCGCGTTCGGCGACGAAGGACCGACTCGCCCCGAGCTCGTCCGCCTGGCCGTCGAACGCTGGGGTGCACGCGGCGCCGAACCAGTGCCCGAGCGGGTCGTGGTCATCGGCGACACGCCTCGCGACGTCGATTGCGCGAAACGAAACGGCTGCCACAGCGTCGCGGTCGCGACCGGCTGGCACACGCTCGAGCAACTCGCAGCGACCGGGGCCGACCGCGTCGTTGCCGATCTGACGGGGCTTCGCGAGCTGCTCCGGGAACTCTGGGACGAGGACGTTCCCACTCCGCGCGCGCCGACTCGAGCTCCGGTGCCATAGCGCTCCGGAATCGGGGTCGACGACTACCCAAGAGCGTGCCCCAGCAACTCAGAGCTTCGATTCGTTCCGGCAGATGTCCATCTCGTCCTTCGGGCACGAGATGCGCACGTGAAAGTGGTCGTCGTGGGGCTCGCCGTTCTCCGGTTGCTTGAGGAGCGCGGCCGCGGCGGTGACGTACGGGCGAAACTTGGGCTCGCGTTCGCCGTACTGAAGGAGACGCGCTCGAAGCGGCCACGAGACGAAAATGTGCGAGAGGCCCGCGCGGCGATCGCGCACCCACGACTCGACGAGAAACCAGTTCCGTTCGTCGTCGAAGAGGAGCGGACGGCCGTCTTTCGCCTTGCCGTCGCCGTCGAACGCGACGAGCTCCGTCGTCGGCACCGGCTTGCCGTCGAGGTTCTTCATGTAAAAGCCGAGATCGGCGTCGCGGCCACTCTGGTGCGAGCGATGTCCGGAAATCGGCCCGCCCTTCTTCGCGGCGATGTCACCGACGAAAAGCACCGACCCGGGCGCCGCCTTCGCGACGTCTTCGGCGCTGCGGTGAAGCATGAGCACGAGCGCCGGATGTCCGTAAGCGCGCTCGCGACTCGTCGGACGTACCTTGAGCGCGCGCGAGCTCATGAGCCGCTTGGCGCGGATCTGATAGCCCTCGTTCGGGTAACCCACGGTCAGCGACATGAGCGAATACGGCGGACGCGAATATTTCTTCGGAAGCTCGCGGGGATCGTCGGCGTTCGCTCGACCCATCGCCGCAACGACGAGCGCGCTCGCCAACGCGGCGCGAACGACCCACCGAGTTGCCACTTTTTTCTGCGGCGATCGAGCGAGCGCGTCGGGACGACTCAAAACGTCTTCTCGGTGTCGACGAGGATCGTGACCGGGCCGTCGTTGACGAGCTCGACCTTCATGTGGGCGCGAAATCGTCCCACTTCGACCGCCGCGCCCGCCGCCCGACACGCGGAGCAGAATCGATCGAAGAGCGCGCTCGCCCGCTCGGGCTCCATGGCGGCGCCGAAGCTCGGGCGCTTGCCTTTCCGGACGTCGCCGAACAACGTAAATTGCGACACTGCCAAGACTTTGCCGCCCGCGGCGGCGACGTCGAGGTTCATCTTGCCGTCGCCGTCGTCGAAGATCCGGAGCCCGAGCACCTTCGACGCGAGCGTCGCGGCGTCGGACTCGCCGTCGTGTTCGCCGACCCCGACGAGGACGAGCAGCCCGCCGTCGATCGCGCCGGTCACGTCGCCGTCGACCGTGACGCGAGCACGGGACACACGCTGAACGACGGCTCTCACCCCGCCTGCACCTTCGCGTCGAGGTGCTCGTGAAGGAACGCGAGCGTCTTCTCCCAGGCGTCGCGCGCCGCCTCGGGTCGGAATGCAGCGGGGCGCGTGTCGTTCATGAACGCGTGCCCCGCGCCGTCGTAAACTTCGACCTTCGCCGTTGCCCTCGACGCCGCGACGCTCGCTTCGAGGGCGCGGATGTCGCCGAGCGGCACGAAGACGTCTTCGGTTCCGTAAAATGCGAGGAGGGGGCACGCGAGCTCGCGCGCGGCGTCGAGGGGTTCGTCGGGCTTCAGGGCCGGAGCGAGCCCATTCGGGTCGAACAAGAGCCCGTGGGAATGCGAGAGCACGGCGTAAAACGGAACGACGGCGCTGAGCCCCGGAATGCGCGCGCCGGCGAGGAGCGCGTACATGCCGCCCATGCAAAACCCGACGACGGCGACGCGGCCGCTCGGGTTCTTCGGATGCGCGCGAAGTTCGTCGACGGCGCTCTTCAACGTACGAAGCATGTCGGGGTCGGAGAGGCCGCGCATGAACGGTCCGGGGTCGGTGATCTTCACGTCTCCGAGCTCGCGATACAGGTTCACCGCGAGCGCGACGAAGCCCTCGCCGGCAAACCGGCGCGCGACGTCGCGAAAGTGATCGTAGAGCCCCCACACGTCGTGCACGACGACCACGCCGGGGCCGCCTCGCTCGGGAACGGCGAGGTATCCGGAATCGACGGCTTCGGTGTGCATGGCGTCACCTGCTGGAGTGATAGAGCAAGAAATACACGAGCACGCCGCTCGCGGACACGTAGAGCCAGATCGGCAAGGTCCGCCTCGCGAGGGGCCGGTGTCTCGCGACGTCGAGCGTGAGGCCTCGGTACAACGTCGCGAGCGCCATCGGCACGATGACCACTGCAAGAATGACGTGCGGAATGAGCACGGCGAAGTAGACGAATCGGAGGAGACCGGTTCCGCCGAAAGGAACCGAGCCGACGCGGGCGTGGTGCACGAGATAGGTGACGAGAAAGACCGACGAGAGCACGAACGCGGTCGACATCGCCGCTCGGTGAAGGGCGATCCGTTTCGCGCGGATGAAGAAATAACCCGCGACCAAGCACACCGTTGCACCGGCATTCAGCGCGGCGTTCACCGTCGCGAGGACGTCGGGTTCGCCGCTCGCCCTCGCGGCGGGGTGCGGCAGCACGAAAAGTACGACAGCGACTGCGACCACCACGATGGCCGAAAGCGCGGCGATGACCCGGCGCGCCAAGACGGAATCCGTTTCCTTCACGAGGCGGCCCGTACCCCGGAAATGCCGGAGCTGAAACGGGAATCGGTCGGGCGATTCTCGGACGTTTCCGTCCGATGGCGCCTCGACTCCGAAAACGAAGCGGGGGCGGCGCGAGAGCGTTTCGTGACGTCGCTGACGATTCGCGCCAGCGCGAAGCGTTAGGGGGAAAAAATACTCACCCGGGTGATGCCCCTTCGGCAACGCGGCCAACGCGGCGACGGAGCGGACGTGAGCGTGCGTGAGAAGAACATTCACGGATAAAATCGGACGACCGAGCTGGTGTGCTCGCGCCACCTTCGCTACGGTGAGACTATGACGCTATTGCTCGTACGCCACGGCCGCGCTGCCGCTGGCGTCGAAGAGCTGGATCCAGGTCTGGACGAGGTGGGGCGTTCACAGGCCGAACATGTCGCGCTCGCGCTCCGAGACCGGCGCGCCGCACGCCTCGTTTGCTCGCCGCTTCGCCGCGCGCGAGAGACGGCGGAGCCGATTCAAAAACTCCTCGGCCTTCCGCTCGAAGTGAGCGAAGGCGTCTCGGAGGTGTTCGAGGCGAGCATGACGATCGTCGAGCGCCGCGGGCTCCTCGTGCCGCTGCTCTCGGGTCGCTGGAGCCAACAAACGCCGCGCCTGCGCGACTGGCGCGAGCGCACGCTCCGGACCTTGGCGGAGCTCGGACGCGACTCGACGACGATTGTCGTTTCGCATTTCGTCGCGATCTCGGTCGCCATCGGCGCGTCCACCGAAGACGATCGCGTATCGCCGTGCGCGCTCACGAATTGCTCGATCACGACGATCGAGGTCGCGGGCGATCGACTCGTGCTTCGCCGGCCCGGCGAGGTCGCGCACCTGTCGCCGGAAGAGATCACGGCCACCCACGCCGCGATGCCCGGCTGAAAGCGCCGGCGGAAGACGCCGGCTCAGACGAACGAGCCGCGACTCGCGCGCCCCTGCTACTTTCCGGCGCCGGAGCGCGAGCTCGCGGCGGCTTCTTGGGTCGGCATGAGGTACGCGAGCGTCGTCATCACGAACAACCCCACCACGAACCCGACCAACGCCGGCCGGGTCCACTGCTTCCATCGCGCTGTCGAGGCGGACATATCGCCCGACAAAGCACGCTCCATGCCGAGCTCGCGGAGAATCGGAACTCCTTCAATTTCGCACTGATGGAACGAGGGTGTGCCAGGCCGGCCCGTTAGGTGTGCCTGCCAGCCTGTCGTGCACTCGGGACGGCCATCGCCTAAGCGGCGAAAACTCTTAGCGACCGCGCCGGCGACTGAAAATTCGGGTGTGCCGCCGCCTGCTGAATCCGCTTCCAGTTACTCACTCCTTTGGCGGCGCTCGCGATTCGCCCCGGGGGGCCTAGCCAACCCGCCGTCGGGCGGTCACGGAGGTATTTCTGACCTATCCGCACCGCCAGCACAGCCCGCCGCTCTCCAACGTACCGCCGACGACGAACGACGCCATGCGCGCCCCCCACCTGAGCAGCCTCGATTCCGGGCCGCGCGAGCAGGCTCTCCTCGCGCGCCCGACGAAGACCGACGAGGAGCTCATGGCGGCCTATCTCGCGGGCAACACAGCGGCCTTCCGCGAGCTGTTCAACCGGTATGGCGCGGTGCTGGAACGAGTCATGCGACATCGGCTCCATCGGCCCGAGGACGCGCGAGACTTGGTCCAGCAAACATTTTTGCAGCTTCATCGGAGCCGGCACGATTTTCGGGACGGCGCGCTGCTCCGGCCCTGGTTGTTCACGATCGCGCTGAACATGAAACGCGAGTATTTCCGGCGTGCTGGCCGGAGACCCGAGAGCCCCCTCGAACTGGATGGCCATCGCGACCCCGGTGTGGCTCCGCGGGGACACGAGCAAGTCGAGGCTACGGAAGAGGTTCGGTTCGCTTTGGGAAAAATCCCGGAAGACCAACGGGACGTGATTGCTCTCCATTGGCTCGCCGGCATCCCATTGCCCGAGGTCGCTTCTCTCGTCGGGGCGAGCCTCTCTGCGGTGAAAGTCAGGGCGCACCGGGGTTACGCGGCGATGCGACACGTATTGAAGGGGCGACGCGGTAACTTGGACGAAGCCTGATCCGTATCCCATGCTGGGATGACCGGCATGGACTGCGTCGACATCAAGGAAGCCGTGCTTCGAGGAGAATCGCTCTCCTGGGAGGCGGCGCAGCACGTCGCCGGGTGCCCCGTGTGTTCGCTCGCGCTGAGCGAGCAGCAGACGACAGGTTCCGATGAGAGCCTGTTCACCGACATCCGCCGCGCGATCGACGAAGAGCGCGGTGTCCGCGCCTGGCTGCGCAGCCGTTCGACGAACGTCCGTCTCACGCTCGGCGCGGGCTGGGCCCTGGCGCTCGTCGCGCTCGTCGCGCTGCTCACACCGCGCACGCACTACGCGCCGATGCCGTTCGCGGCGGTCGTGGTCGTGCTCGCGGTTTTGTCGGCGCTCGGTGCCGTCGTGTTGCGCCTCGAGCTTCACCCGCTGCAAGCGCCCGAGCCGAGCATCGGCGTCGTCGCGGCATGCTTCGCCGCCGTGTTGGTCGCGCCGGCGGTGCTCGCGTTCGCGCCGGTCCCGCAAGCCGCGCTCTTCGATCACTACACCGAATTCTCGCCGCCGCAGGCCGCGTTCGGGTGTTTCTTCATCGGCGTGATGACCGGCGTGCTCGTCGTCGCCGGACTCCGCGCGCTCGATCGACGGACCTCGCATTCGAGGACCGGCGTGCTCGTGCAAGCCGCCGCGGGCGGAGTCGCCGGCAATCTCGCGCTCGAACTCCACTGTCCGATCACGCGGCCGTCGCACATCGTGTTCGCCCACGCGACGGTGAGCCTCGTGCTGCTCGCGCTCTACGAGTTCTTGCCGCGACGTCGCCCAGCCTGAGCCGAGTCCGGGTGGTCGCTCGCGGGCGGCTGAATGCTGAATACGGCTTTGGCGGTCGTCTCCGGAGGCTGGCTCTTGCCGCCGGGCCATTTCGCTTTCGGGAGCGGATAGGCGGGCTTCGCGAAGAGAAACCCTTGGCCGTATTGAACGCCGGTGTCGATGACGGCGCGGAGCTCGTCGTCGGTTTCGATGCCCTCGGCGACGACGCTGGCGCCGAGCTCGGCGCACAGATCGACCACGTGGCGAACGAGGATGCGTTGTCGCTTGTTCTGATCGAGCCCTGTGACGAGGGCGCGGTCGAGCTTCACGACGTGAGGTTCGAGGTCGAGCACGCGCCGCAAGTTCGAGTATCCCGCACCGAGATCGTCGACCGCGAGGAACACGCCGCCGCGCTCCCGCACTTCGCGGAGCACGCTGCGACAGAGCTCGTAGTGCGTGAACGCCGTGGACTCGGTGATTTCGACGAACACGTGGTGGTCGTGCAAAAAGAGAGGGTCATCGGGCT